>JAYVKQ010000075.1:0-6655 GCA_043768285.1 Saprospiraceae bacterium
GGGCTTTCACTATAACGCAAGTATCTTCTTGGCAGCCATTGCTTAATGATACTGTTACACAATAAGTACCCGCTTTGACACCAGAAATTTTGCTTAAAACACCCCCATTATCCCAAGTGTAGGCTGTTACGATAGCACCAACGGGAGGCGTAACTTTAACTTCGGCAGAGCCTGTACCCAATGCCTCAATAGCACATTGAGCCGAAGAATCTACAAGTGTTAAAATAGGCTTTTGCGGCACGGTCACATTAAATGTTTTTGACGCGATACACGCCGCCCCGTCGGTAACAGAAAATGTATAAACACCAGCTATTAAATTATTGATAGTCAATTGATTGTCTGCCGCGCTTCTACTCCAACGATAGGTATAAGGCGTTGTGCCACCCGATACCGCAACGGTAACACTACCATCACCACCGACTAAGCAGGATTCATTTTTTTGAAGAATAGAGTCAATTTTTATAGCGGTTGGTTGTGTAATAGTAAATGCAGTATCCACACCGCATCCATCCAAATCCAGCACGGCAAGCGGATAAGTGCCTGCGATAAGGTTTCTTGCTAATGAGGTTGCTGGAGGCGTTGTTGTAACATTGGCAGCAGGGATACCCGTCCACGTAAAACGATAAGGTACTCTACTTGACCCTGATGCCACTACCAGAATAGACCCCGTAGCCGCACCATTACAAGCCACATTTGTAATTGTCGCGTTGAGAGTTATAACTCTTAGGGCGGGTACTATGAATGAATCTTGCGCACTGCAAGTGCCATCAGTAATCGTTACTTTATATTGTCCAGCCCCTAAACCCAAATTAGCAGATGTTGCACCCGTTTGAGTGTTAGGCTTATTGCTCCATGTAAAGCTATAATTACCGCCTGTTGGCGAACCGCCAGTTACACTTGTAATGGTGATACCACCGTCATTTGCTTGTTTACATAAGGCTGGTGTAATAGTTCTGGTAGCAACCATAATAGGCACAGTACCGATTGAGGCTTGAATGGTTGCCGTACAGCCTTTTGCATCGGTCATAGTTGCAGAATAATTTCCGCCTGCCAAGTTGCTGATTTTAGTTGTTGTGGCAGTTGGACCCGTACTCCACAAAAAGGTGTAAGGAGCCGTGCCACCGCCAAAACGGGTAAGCTCAAGGCTGCCATTGGTTTGCCCTTGGCAAGGGTTGATAGCAGTAGGTGGATTTAAAAACAACGCCGCCACTGGTTCTTTGACTTCAATCGAGTCTATTTTGACATCGTTTGTCGTGTTTGTTATGGTTACATAATATATGCCAGCCGCTAAATTCTTTATTGTATCAGTGGCATTAGCGGCTATATTGCCAGTGCCTGTCACCAATGGATTTAATTTACTACGCCATGTGTACGTATAAGGTGCGCCCGTAGGGGCTGACTGTATAAGGCGAATACGCCCACTTAAACCCGATTTACATAAGACACTATCCGCTACCAAATTGATATTGACTGGTGAGGAGCCTATTTTGACCGAACCGCCAGTAAGGTTTTTATTAAATAAAGTGCCATTCGGGTCTTCAATAGTTATAACTTGACCTTGAGGTTCAATAAAATTTATAGGTGACGTAGTGCCATTTAGTCCAATCGCTTGAAAACAAACTTCAAATAAAGTACCATCGGGAACGGTTACGCCATTAATATTAATCCACCCGCCAAATGCAATTGTATCTTTTAAAAATGATGGGGGGTCTAATGTAACATGGTTATTAGGGTCAAAGCCTGGCAAATTAATATTTCTCATGCCCGTATAGCGCAGCAAGGTTGAGTTATAAGATAACCAAAAAGTGAAACTCGTAACATTCGTAAAACCAGCAGTGGTCACTTTAACGCATACATTATTACCAGATACAACTTGCTCATTCGAGACATTAAGGGAAATAACAGGTGCGTTTGTGAAAGTTACACTTGCTATGGCATCGCAACTCACACCGTCTGTTGCAATAATATCATACACACCATCTTCGGGAACAGAGAAATTGACAGTTGCGCCATGGGCAGGATTGACCGTTGTCACAGTACCTCTTATGGCTGGATTACTCCGTTTTTGGATGATAAATGTATAAGCAGAATTATCATATTGTGGCTTACCCCCTTCAATTTTGAAGCTGCCTGTTCTATTTGTAATGTTCGCAATACTCGTAATCTTTACTTCATTCAGATATACTACTGAAAATGAATTGGTTATATCAACGCCCATACATACTGTATCACCCTCTATTTCGGGTGGTGTTAAACCAAAACCATATATAGTCGCGCCTGCAAAAAAGAACTGAAGTGGACGACCAGCATTAAAACCATTTTGCAAAGCACCATCATTATAAAAAGTATCACGACCAGAAGCGTCACCCCGTGCAAGCCAATAGGATTGAGTAGGCGGCTGCCCATTAAATGGTTTTTTACTAACACAAGCATCATTTATTACATTTGACCAACGTGGTCCCGTTACAGTAGGTCTGCAATCATAAAAGATATAGCCTATACCCGCTTGCGTAGCAGGTCTGGGGTCTTCAGTTAGGTTAGACCCTGTATTGCGAACAAAAAGGCTATCTCTAAAGCACAGGAAAGTGATGTCATTTGACTGTGCCCTCGTTCCCAAACTACGGGTTGTTGCGCCAGCATTAGCTGCGCCCGTACAAATAGCAGAGCGTGTATCAAGCGTAGTGGTTGTTGGTATGCCCATAAGCCGCTCTGGGGTCTGAGCGACCAAAGCAAGGCTACAGGATACAAATGTTAAAATCGGTAAAAACTGTTTGAACATTTATAGTGAATTTTGAAAAATAGATGACTCAATATGACGGCGAAAATAGAATACCTTTTAGTAATTTATGTATTCTAAATAATTTTTTATTATAAAAAATTGATAATCAAGATGTTGTAATATTGTTATTGCAAGGATATAAACTAACAAAAAAGTACTCCAAAAACGCTCTGTGTAGTTGCTTTATTGCCCAAAAAGAGCCGTAAATACTGAGGGGGTAGTGGCATTAACATTCGGCGTGTATGCTGTCCCCTTTGGCATGATGCAGTTCGTTTTGGTTGTAAGATAGTATTCAAATTAATTGCCGAAAAACGCAAAAATACAATTTGCTTTGTAAAAGATGCTTTAACTATGAAAATTGCTGCCTAATTTTTTTTTATATGGTAAGTAATAGCGAAAGAATAGTTTAATAAAATCGAAGTAGTGGTTTTTGTTTCCGAAACCGTTGTAACCTTATCGCATCTTTTAAGTTATTTTTTAGCGTTGCTAAAATCCAGAAATACATACAGGTTGGTTGCACTTATTTGCATATACATTTTTAATTAAAATGCAATCAAATTAATTATAAATAAAAATAAAATAAAAAATAATAATCAAATATTTTACATTTATAGAAATAAACGTAACTTTGTATCAAATAAATGAAATAATAACGCAATGACGTAAGATACTTGTTTTGTGTCGCTCAACTTTTGAAAAACACTATTCGATAGTTATGAGTTATGTCAAATATTGTAAATAATCATCGTTAATCACTTATAACTCATCGCTCTAATTTGAACATTGCGCTTCTCCTTGATATATGCGTTTGATGTTAGTTTGGTCTTTTTAAAAAGTTAAATGGCTTGACGTATGTCAAGCCATTTTTGTTACGTAGTAATATCTAAATAAACACTGTTATGATACTTTGCAATACATTCAAATTCTTACCGCTTGCACATCGTACATCACATCAACTCTCGTAATACTCTTTTTTGTAGTACTCCTCAGTATTTTGAGGTATAGTACTTATATTTATGGTCATTTGTCGTAATATTCTCTTATTCTAAAACTAAATTTCGACAATTTAGTATTACATTTGAGCAATCAATTTTCCTTTCAATTGCTGAAATTCTTCATCGGAAAGCACGCCTGCATCGCGCAAATCGGCTAATTTTTTCAATTTTGTTACCAAATCTTCGGTGGTATCTTCTTTAGGTTTTACTTCGGTAGCGACCACTTCTTTCCCTTTTTTCAACTCTTCTTCATATACTTTTTTAGACGATTTGAGGTCGAAATTTTCCAAAGTACCGCCTTTGGCAAAATGATTTGAAAACACTTTACCGAGTGCATAGGTTGAAGCACCCGATAAGGCAGCCATGCTCATTTCGCCGATGATAGTCCCAATACCTGGTATTGCTTTTATAAGGCTTGCGCCCAATCGTGCAACACTACTACCCGCAATGGCAGTAATGATATTTTTGCCGAGGCTATCCATAAAATTGACATTATAGAGTTTTGCCAATTGGCGCAGCATATTGAGTTGCACGGCAGTTACGGCTGCCAAATCAGCTCCTGGGAACGGTATGAGACCGGCACTGGCAGCAAAACCAGTGTGGTTTTTGATAATATCGTTAGCTTTTTGCACTTTTTCTTCTTGGTTCATTTCTGAAAAGGTATTGATGATATTTGAAATTTGAGTGGCGGTATTGAAACCGTTTAATATTTTATGAATCATTTTTTAATATATAGTTGATGGTGTATAGTGTATAATAATAATTTCTTTTCATCAAAAACCACTATCCTATTCTAAAAGTTCTTAAAAGTAAGTATATCCTTAAAACAGCACATATTTTAACGACTAATGTAGGGTATGAAACGATAAAAGCATCGCTTTATGGAAAAACGATGCTTCAATCTTTAAAAATATGGTGTAGAATTAGAAAATAAATAGAATTTTTAATCAGAATGAATAAAATTGCGTTCTGTATTAATAGACAGAACATTTATTATAAGTAGATGTACGATAATAGATGTACGATGAACGACTTGTAAGGTATTCATTATCAGTATATTATGAAAAATAAAATTGTCAATTATTTATAGCTGCCTACTTATAAAGTTGGGTCAAGCAAAAAACATTAAAATCTATTATAAATTTTTACCTTTGGCAAAAAAATAGGCTACATGGAATTTGTAAATAAGGTTGTTTTAATCACGGGGTCAGCAACGGGTTTCGGTAAATTGTTAGCTGAAACGTTCGCGCAGCAGGGTGCGTCACTCATTTTGTCGGACATAAACACTGAGGGGGGAGAGGTTGTTGCCAATACACTACGTGGTGCGGGTGGTAAAGTAGTATTCACACGCTGCGATGTTAGTAATGCGGACGATGTACAAGACATGGTTGCCAAAGGGATTGAGGCGTTTGGAAGGCTGGATATTTGCATCAATAATGCAGGCATTGCAGGTAACGCGATGCGCACGCGCACACACGATTTCGAGGAAGATATGTGGGATAAAGTGATGAATATCAATGCTAAAGGCGTTTGGCTCTGTATGAAATATCAGTTGCCACACCTCTTAGCTGCCAAAGGAGGCGTTATTGTTAATGTGTCGTCAAAAGCAGGCTTGGGTGCAGTGCCAGGCAATGTTGCCTATGCTGCCAGTAAGCACGCTGTCATCGGCATCACGAAATCAGCTGCCATTGAATATGCGTCTAAAAATATCCGTGTCAATGCCGTATGCCCTTCATTTGCGGATACGCCGATGGTGCAAAATAGCATTATGCAAGACCCTGAATATGGGCAACGCCTTGTGATGATGAACCCCATGCGCCGCTTGGGTACGCCCGAAGAAATCTGTAATGTCATTATGTTTCTCTGCTCCGAAAAAGCTTCGTTTATGAATGGGCAAGCGGTTGCGATTGATGGGGGTTTGACGGCAGTGTAAAGTAGTTGATAGATTATAGTTGATAGATTATAGTTGATAGATTATAGTTGATAGATTATAGTTTATATGCAGAATTGCTGTAAATTATTTTCGTTATTTCATAATAGGCTAATAATCAATTACTTGACAGCATTTCGATACGAGTACACCAAAGTCACAACGCGACTATAACTCCTAACGCCACCTTGAACACCTTGCCAATTGAGAAAAACATGATTGACCCCCTCAGTATCAAACCATGTTTTGAAGGCATTTTGCCTATCGTTGATGGCTTTCATATCGTTTAGAATAGATACAGGTAGTGTGTCTCTGAATGCCATATATTTTTTAGGATAATTGCGTTTATAATTGCTTGCCACATAGCGAAAATACATCAAGTGACCCGAATAGCGGGTAGATGGGTCTTGCGATTGCGTGCAAGCGAGGTAGGCGACAAAATTGGCGGTGGCTTCTTCGGTCCAACCATAGCCATGCGCCATTTCGTGCGCCATCGTAAAAGGTTTTTCTAAGGCGTGCAAGCCGTTATCGATATTACTTTCGCCCACGTAAGGCATATAAATGCCCGATATGCCGAAGCCAAATAGGATGCCATTGGGTTTTAAACAACGACCTCTCAATCCAGTACTATTTGGGAAGCTATTTTTTCCTAAAAACTGCCTTATATCTTCTCTTATGTTATCTTCAAAATTAATTATAGTAGTGTCAATACTGAGGGGGGTATCCCCTAATGGTTTTCTGGCATTAATAGTTTCGGTCGCAGCTATTTTTAATTCATTTTCTAAAGAAATACTATCCATTTTCTGTGTTTCGATATCCATTTGCGTCAGCATGGGTACACGCGCATAGTTAAATCCCCATAGAAAAAAGAAGCCAAATAATAGAAAACCCGCCAAGGAGAGTAAAGCAATAATTGTATTTTTGATGCGCAAAAGATACGTCGCTTGTTTT
>JAYVKQ010000076.1:0-7043 GCA_043768285.1 Saprospiraceae bacterium
TATCTAATGCCTCTTTGGTTTCATAGCCTGTTATATTAAAATCATTGGCTCTTAAAATCACAACGGGCATACCATTATCAATGCACGTCATTTCTTTACCGTCAATAATATCAATCAGATTGCCTGTGGGTAAGAGCGCACCACACGTTGCCCCCTCAGTATTTAAGTAGTTGCAAATGATAGGGGCAGCCGTCCCGACCACGCCATCTACCTTAGCATCGCCTACATAATTGACTTGTCCATTGGGTGTTTCTACACTAACTTCGCACAAACCGCCTGTGTTTACGATATTTATGACGGCTTTTGTGGTAGGGTGTGTGGCTTTAATCATACCGCTTTCTATGGCAAAAGGTAGCACACCCGCCAATATATTACCGCACGTTTGGGTCGTGGATACCTTGCCTTTGCCTATCATAACTTGTATAAAATAGTAGTCCAAAATAGGGATTGGTGATTGGAGATTGGGGATTTGAGATTTTGAAACAATCGCTACTTTACTTGAAAGAGAACTACCACCACCCAAGCCATCAATTTGGCGCGGATCGCCCATATCAGAACCTTCCATAGCGGCTAAAATATATTGATTGCGCAAGTGGGTATCAGTTGGCAAGTCTTTGGCATTGAAAAACAAGGCTTTTGAACTGCCACCGCGAAAGTGCATGTAGGGTATGGCTTTTTGCATTATTATTTTAAAAATTTATTCAAATTATCATACGCTGCCTTTGACATAAACGGCTGAATATCAACACTTTTGAGCATTTCACAAACCGCTTCCATTTCGTGCATACGCCTTTGGGCATGGGTGGCACTGCCTTCTAAAAAACGGTCTATCAAGGCATCATCATTACCGATTACTGACTTTATTTGCTCTCGAATATACGGTTCTTCACCAAAGGCTTTACCCGCTTCAATGGCTTCGCACACCACTGCCGCCACGCCTTTATAGACAATGGAGCGCAACAGTTTGAGTTTTGACGCTTCACCTACTTGGTCGCTCAACACGTGTATATCTAAATTCAAATGTCTTAATGCGTTATTAAAAGCCTGTGCGCCATTGCCCGACACCCAAAATGGGGTCAATATTCCTTTGGGCGGTACGGGAGCCATAATAGCTAAATCCACATATTGAACACCTGTATTTTTCAATATTTCATATATTGTTTGCTTCTTTTGCGGCGAGGAAGTATTCATTTCCACATATATCTTTTTTTCATTCACAACGGGCAAAACTTCCATTGCTACATCTTCTGAAACAGTAGAAAGATTGACGCTTAAAATAATATCCGCTTTTTCAGCCGCTTCTCGATTGCTTTTTGCTAAAAATACTGAGGGGGTGTGCATTTCGGAATTGGGATTTCGGATTTCGGTAATATGGCGAAATCGGGTTAAATCGGGGTCGAAACCTACGATTTGAACGCCTTTTTTAACTAAATCATTGGCAAAATGGCTGCCCGCTTCGCCTAATCCTAAAATGGCTATTGTCATTATTATCTATATTGTTCAAATGTTTACAAGTGTTGGACACTTAGGAAGCTGTTCATTACACATATTTTTCAGACACATTATGTCACTACGTGACTATCGGGAAAGTGGAATAATGGCGCTGTTATAAACATTTTGACCCTATCGGGTCATTGCGGCTTGTACAAATATAATGACCCGTTAGGGTCAAAATGTTTATAACAGTGTCACTTTTGCCATTTCTCGTTGAAACGTAGTTTCAAAATGTGACTTGTGTGTAATGAACAGCTTCCTAAGCGTCTATCACCTGTCTCTAAAAACTATTTCTTCGCTTGCGCAGCCATCCATTCCATAATCGTAACAGGTCTGCCATTCATCATGACAGGCTTACCATCATAATCCAATTTTGCATGATTGGCATGAGAATATACCCATGACCAATGCCCATTGAAATAATAATTGTCGCCACCATAAAAACCAGAAAGGTCAGTCACATGGTCGTAGAATGAAAAGTGAAGGTTTTTTGCCCCTGCCGCTTTCAAGCGTTGATAGACTGGGACTACTGTATTGTCTGGCTTAGTCGTACCATCTTCTTTGCAGTGGACAAACCAAATAGGCACGTTGTTAATACTTTTAATTTGAGCATCCGTGATATATTGCGATTGATACGCCAACGCGCTGATATATGCCGCCGCAAAATAATTGGGTTCTTTCAAAAGTAACTTCAACGACATATAACCACCGTTTGAGCAACCGCCTATGTATATGCGCTTTGTGTCAATATCGGGATGTTTATTCACAAAATCTTTAATCAAAGCCATCAAGCCTACATTATAGACATCTTCTTCACTGCCAGCTTGCATAACGCCAGCCTTATTGTGCATCCATGCGCCAGGGCACTGAGGGGCTAATACATACGCGCCACCAAAATAGGCTTGAATATCATCAGAAGCATAATTTGTCACTTTATTGCCAATAATAGCGATAGATGGGTCAGTACCACCTTCGCCACCACCATGCAACCATATTATTAAAGGAATTTTAGTAGTCCTATTTTTAGGTTTAAAAAAGCCGTAAGACATGGTTTTCCCTGCCTCATATTCATATTTGCCCGATAGGTCGAAATTATCCAAAAGGGGTCTGATGCGGCTTTTTTCTTTATTCCAAGTTTTATTGTTTTTAGTATCATTAATCGTCAATTTGTAGTCAATCCAATTGTTGCCACGGCATTTTCCACCTACGGAATATTGGATGGGGGAACCCAATGGCATATTCGGCGCAACTGCCAATATCAAGGTTGCATACATCCCCGACTTGACCCTATTCCCTTGACTATCAGAGATATAGGCAAAAACAACAGTACGATTACCGCTTTTTTGAGCATCTGGAATATTCACACAGTCAGAACTTCGTGTCACAGAAACCGCATAGTTTTTGAAATCGGCTAAGGTATCCGTAGCATCTAAACTCAATATCACTTTACTGACATTGGGACCCCAATCGTACCCTTCTATGACAACGGTGTATTCGTTGGCGGCACTCGCAGCACTCCATAAAAATGTGTTTAATAAAATGACACTGAGGATTTTTCTAAAAGAAGGTATTTTCATGATTGTTTGATTTTTAATTGTAAAAAGTAATTTATGATAGATGAAACGGGGTGAAATGCGCAAAATACTGAGGGGTTAGTGCGTGAAGTTTAGTAAACAGGTTTTTAATTTTTTTTGAAAAAAAATTAAAAACCTGTTTACTAAACTCTTGCTGAAAAGCTACTTTTGTTTTATAGAATTAATACCCAAATTTCTTATCCCAACCATAAATTTGCAGTGAATTTAGCCCTTTTCTAAGCTCTTTTCTAACATTTTCTTCTTTCAATTCTCTGGCATAGGCTTTTTCAATCGCTTCTTCAATCCGATTTTGTGGAATAACGACAACGCCATCTCTATCGCCCACAATTATATCGTTTGGATACACGATAATTTCGCCCATGATAATAGGCTCTTGCAAAGTGCCTTCGCCATGATTGCCAGTGCCTTTTATGCACAAACCGCGACTAAAAACTGGAAAACCCATCGCCTCAATATCATCGGCATCGCGCACACAACCGTCAATAACCAAGCCTGCAATACCTTTCGTCATGGCTCCCAAACTCATCAAATCGCCCCAATAACCCGCTTCATAAAAATTAGAACAATTGACCACTAAGACATCGCCTGCCTTCGCATAGGCATATGCCCTATGCAATAGCATATTGTCGCAAGGCATGGTTTTGACGGTGTAAGCGGGTCCACAAATCTTCATTTTGGGTGAAATGGGTTTTATGGCAGAGGGCAAATTGCCTGTTTTGCCTAATGCTTCATGTAGCGTTGCCGCTGAAAATTGACTTAATTCTTTTATGAAATCCATACTTTTATTGATAAAATGGGCAAAATACTGAGGGGGTGCGTCTAAAAATTCTTATTCAACCATTCGACCAACTTTCCCCAATTTTCAATTGAGAATTTGGCATGATAGGCATCTTGTAAAACTAAAAATTCTTTTTTATTGCCTGGCATATCGTCATACAGAACTTTCACTTTATCTATATCAAAAAGTTCGTCTTTGTCACCTATGCCGACCAATATAGGAATATTCAGGTTTTTAGGCAATTGTAATTCCTTGATATTCAACATACTAACAAAACGCAAAGTGTATCTGAAAGTAAACAAACTATCATCGGGAACAGTCATGCCCTCACGATAGTATTCAACAGCTTGAAATGAGGGACGAAAAACCGCGCTGGATAGTATTTTTGCTTTTTGAAAAAAAGGCACTTCTGCCGTTTTGTTTTTTCCTTCATAAGCACCTGATAACAATATCAGCCCTGATAACTGGTCTGGAATGGTCATAGCCGTGTAAATAGTTGTAGCCACGCCCAAGCTATGTCCAAAAACAACGATTTTACTGAAACCTAAGCTTTTGATATAGGCAACTGTTTCCGTAAAATCAGCAATCCATCGCTGTTTTGAAAGGTTGTCCCCTCTGTTGCCACCCGATAAACCATGACCCCGATAATCCAAAGCAAAAGTCGTAAAACCACCCTTGGCGATAGTCGTACAGGCTATATTGTATTCGCTCGGACCACCATATGCCGTGATACCATGCAGCAATAATACAGCACAATCTTTATGCGTAAGAACAGTGCTGTCTGTATTCCATCGCCGCAAAAACAAGATTTCACCGTCCGCAGTTGTTACCAAATGATGCGGTTGGGTGTATTTTTGCCTAAGTTTAGCTGCCGTTTCAGGCGTAATGCCTTTATGATTAACTCTAAAATTAGAGGGCAAATAAGCTAAAACTAAACCCGCTATAAAACATACACCGACGAGGGCAGCAAGAGTATAGAGTATTTTTTTAACCCTTTTATTCATTATTATTTTTTTACATTTGAGCTTTTCAATTAACCGTTTTCTTTTCTTGTTGATAAGCCAATATACAAGACAATGCAATAAAAATACTGATATAATTTTTCTTATTCACTGACCAATCCAGAAGATTATCAAAATCTAAAAACAAGATTTGTGTAATGAGGAACACGATTAAAAGGATAAAAAGTAAGTTTTTCATTGTTAATAATTTTAGCTTTAATGAACGTATAAATAAGATTTATTTTGCATTCGGATTAGGCTTATTAAACTCGCCTGTTACCCGAATTTGTATTTCGTCACTTACAAAAGCGGTTGTTAATTTTGACCCCAAATTAAAATCACTACGCTTAATTTTCCCCAATGCTTTGATACCGACTTGGAAGTTTTTAGCATTTTTGTTCGGATTTTCAACGGGTCCGTTCATCGTCACATCGAGGGTTATAGGTTTTGTGACCCCCCTCAGTGTCAAATCGCCCATCATCACGTATTGATTTTTTTTCTTCTTTTTAAAAGACGTGCTTTTAAACGTCATGGTTGGAAATTTTTCAGCATTAAAAATGTCTTCGCTGCGTAAGTGGTTATCCCGCATTTCAAGGTCGGTTGTAAGGCTTGCCGTTTCAACTGTCATTTCAAATACGGCATCCGACAAATCGGGTTTTGTTGTTGTTAAAGTGGCATCGTATTTTTTAAAATAGCCATCCACTTCCGAAATGCCGTGGTGTTGCACGATAAAAGCGACTTTTGAATGTCCTTTGTCGGATTTCCAATCTTGGGCAAATAAGGCAATATTTGTTAGAAATAAGATAATAAAAAGGTTTGATTTTTTCATCACGTAAATTTTAATATATTTGTAAAATTAAATTTTCAATTATGCTACAAAAACACCCGATTGCTATTGGTTTAAGCGTTTCAATACTACTTTTAATAATATCTACGCTCTTTTATCCAGGAGGGTCACAGCTTGATAAACACTCAATAGGTTTTGATTGGGCGAATAATTATCTCTGCAATTTATTCAACGAAAAAGCTGTCAATGACATGGATAACCCTGCGAGATTTCCTGCCATAGGCGGTATGTTTTTTCTATGTATCAGTTTTGCCCTGTTTTTTAGCCGTTTTTCAAAGAAAATACCGTCAAAAAGAGATGCAAACATCATTCAATATTCAGGTATTGGCGCAATGTTATGCGCTTTTTTGTTGGTTACGCCTTATCACGATGTCATGACAATTTTTGCCAGTTCTTTTGGCTTACTAACTCTTTTTTACATTACAGTTTTTACTTTCAAATCAAAATTAACTTTTTATAAATATTTGAGCGTTCTCAGTTTGGCTATTTTGTATTTGAATAACTATATCTATTACACTCAAAATTGGCTAAATTGGCTGCCTATTTTACAAAAAATCAGTCTATTATGCATCATAATCTGGCTTTTAGGCTTAGAATATGTGGCTACAAAAGAAGATTTTACTAAAAATAGTTGAAAATTACTGAGGGGGTACTTATTCTCTTAAACTCGGCAAACCGACACCTGCCGCATCAAAACCACCATCAACAGCAATAATTTGCCCATTGATATAGCTTGCCTGTGGGCTGCAAAGGAAATACACAACATTCGCAATTTCATCTACCGTACCATATCGCGCTAACGGAATAGCGTCTTTATAGGACGTTCTAATATCAGCACTATGCACCAATTTTGCCATCTCAGTTTCGACAGGACCGGGGGCTACAGCATTCACACGCACGCCTTTATTGCCATATTCAACAGCGTATTGCTTCGTGAGGTGCATAAGGGCAGCCTTACTTGTGCCATACGCCACCCGCAAGGTACTGGCACGCACGCCCGATATGCTGGCGATATTCACGATACTGCCTTGTGCCGTTAAAAGTGCGGGCAAAGCCGCTTGACTACATAGGAAAGTGCCATCTAAATTAGTAGCCATTATATCACGCCATTCTTGAAACGATATATCTTCTACTTTTTTAAAAATGGCTATGCCCGCGTTATTGACAAGGGCATCTATGCGCGTAAACTTTGCCTTAATTTTCTCAAAAACAGTCTGCACTTGTTTTGGATTGGAGACATCACAAAGTAAAAATGTATATCTTCTTTTACCTTTCAAGAGCGTTTTACATTGCTCTATGGTCGCTTTATCATAGTCTAAAATGACGAC
>JAYVKQ010000077.1:0-4496 GCA_043768285.1 Saprospiraceae bacterium
GGCAAGGGCAATTGCATTTAGATATGGTCAAATACCGCTTAGAAAAAGTGTTTGGCGTACAAGTTAATTTTATGAAACCGCGTATTCCGTACCGCGAGACTATTACGAGGGCAGCCAATCACAGTTACCGCCATAAAAAACAGTCGGGTGGCGCGGGTCAGTTTGCCGAAGTGCATTTCCGTGTCGAGCCTTATTATGAAGGTATGGCTGCTCCTTCGGGTTTAAACGTCAGGCAAACCGAAGAACACCCTTTAGCTTGGGGTGGCAAGTTGGTGTTTTTAAACTGTATCGTGGGTGGCGTGGTTGATAGTCGCTTTATGTCTGCGATATTGAAAGGTATTATGCAAAAAATGACAGAAGGACCTTTGACGGGTTCGCACGTCCGCGATATACGTGTGAGTGTTTATGATGGCAAAATGCACGATGTGGACAGCAACGATATGGCATTTATGATAGCCAGTTCGCAATGCTTTAAAGAAGCCTTTCCGATGTGTGCGCCTCAGATTATGGAACCCATATACAACCTTGAAGTCTTGTGCGATGGTGAGGTGATGGGCGAGGTAATGGGCGATTTGCAAACCCGTCGCGCTATCATCATGGGTATGGATGCTGATGGGCATTATCAGAAAATCATGGCGCGTGTACCATTGTCAGAGCTGCACAATTATTCGTCAAGTCTGCGGTCACTTACTCAAGGACGGGCTAAGTTCAAAATCAAATTTGCGGAATATCAATCCGTTCCGAACGATGTTCAAGCGCGATTGATAGAAGAACATAAGCACGAATTGATAGAAGATCATGCTTAACAGTAATAAGCCGAGTATCATTTGTTACTCGGCTTATTTTAATACTCTTATAATTCGCCTTTAGAAATGCAAATTTGTTTATGCATGGCAGAAATGAAGAGTTGTTTTTAATTTAATTGAAATCATTAGGAGCTAAAGTAAATTTTAATTATATTTTTAAATGGTTGAATACCAATGCCATTTGTCAAATTATTTAAAAAAAACGTCAATTGTATTGATTTGTTACCACCCCCTCAGTATTTGGTCAAAATTTTGTTATGTAATTTGAACTTATAGTAACATAATATAATATTCAATGACAAAGATTAATCACATATATGAACCCATTCTTCACCCTTATTAATTTTTTTCTCCCCTCGGGCATCAATAGGTCACTTGTACAGCATCGTAAAGGCTCTATTCTGATATTCAGCCATCTCTATTTTATATTAGCTATTATTTTTCTTTTATCGTTTTCAACAATCATATACGTTACTGTCTTTATTCCCACGTTGCTGACTATTCCCTGTATCGTCATATCCCTGTTTGTATTCAAAAAAATTGGTAATGTTAATATTTCAGGTAATATTTTAAGTATTATTTGTTTATCACTTTTTACAGTTATATTACTACATACAGGCGGCATCAAATCCTGCTACCTGCCGTGGCTTTATGCTATAACCCTAATCATGGTATTGGTAGAAAGTCTATTATGGGCGTGTGTATGGTTTTTTATCCCTTCCATTATATGTGTTGCTTTATATTTATTGGGTAAACAATATCCAGATATGAACATAACGCAATGTACAGATTTTGATACCTGTATTAGCCTTCTCTTGGTTGGTTTTTTAATGTTCACCAATTTAATAGTGTTTGAAAAGCATCAAGTATTCGTGTTACAATTATTTAAAGCAAAAAACGAGGAGCTCAAAATACAAAAGCAAAAAGTAGCCGAGCAAGTCAAAGCACTTGAGCAAATACAAGAGAAACTAACTATATCAAATCAAGAATTAAAAACATTTGCTTATGTCGCTTCACACGATTTGAAAGAACCTTTGCGCATGATTATTATGTACACGCAGTTGCTTGAAAGGAAATTTAAACCCATGTTGGATAACAACACCCAAGAATATATGTTTTATATCATAGACGGGGTCAAACGTATGCAGAAGTTATTGGACAATCTGTTGGCGTATTCGTTGGTCGGCAAAAGCCAACATGACATTGAAGAGATGGATTTAAATGTTGAATTTGAAAATGTTAAGCAAAATCTGACCGTTCGGATAAAAGAAACGAGCGCGCACATTACGTGTGTACATTTACCTAACATTAAATCTTCAAAAACGGAAATGTCTCAGCTTTTTCAAAATGTTATTGCCAATGCCTTAAAATTTAGAAATCCTGACATAAATCCTATTATTGCTATTACGTGTGAAGAAACCCCCATTGAATATATATTTGCCATCAGCGACAATGGTATTGGTATTAAAAAAGAAGACCAAGCGCGGGTTTTTGATTTATTTACCCGCCTTAATGCACGTAACTTGTATGAAGGCACGGGGATAGGCTTGGCAACGTGTAAGAAAATATTGACTAATCTCAACGGGCGTATTTGGCTCACTTCTACTGAGGGGGTCGGCACTACTTTTTATTTTACAATACCTAAAAGTGAAGAACAAGTTACGCTACTTGCCGAAACCAACGAAGATAAAGAAATTGAAGTATTGGAGCTTGTATAGTATTGCATTTGCCCTACACCATGCGCCATGTGTCGAATAACCCCATTGAATATCTATCAGATAAATCATCAGAAGAAAAGAAATTTGTTGGAAAAGTATTTTTATCACTTACACGCGATTATGCCGAGCAACTTTTAAGCAAGTTTGAAAAAAAGAAAGATATTGATGCGCTCGAAGAAATGCAGAAAATGCTGTTGGTATTTTCTCAACGTGCTACCCCCTCAGTATGAGGATAAAAAATAATACCATTTTTAACTATCTCCCAATCCATCCCAATAGTATAATCTTTAGCATAGAAAAAATACGCTTTTTCAAGTGTTTTTTCATCAATATCAACCTTTTGCGTAGAGAAAATAGGTAAAAACAGCCCTTTTTTAAGTTTTGGCAATTTTCCTGTACTGCTTCCCGTATAGCTCACAAATGTCTTTTTGCCAATAAAAATTAGTCCTATATTTTTCAAAAAAGATAGCGCGTTTTTTATAAAAAATATCAAAATGGGGCTTGATAGAAGGAGAAAAAAACTTAAAACTATATCAAAAACCCGCTTATTACGCCGTTGAGTAGGCGAAGCAATTTGAAAGAAAACATCGTTCGTAAATACATCGCCCGTTGTGTTTTTATCGCTACTACCGATAATACTTTCGCTGCCTTCGGGCAATATTTTATAGTCATAACGATTGCCCCATTGCTCCATAAAAGCGATTATATCAAGATTACGCATATCCTTAGCGCAAAAAATAAGACATTCTACTTTGAAAAGCCGAGATATAGCCTCCATATCTTTGATATTGCCTAAGTACTTATCAAAATTAGTGGTTGGCGTAGGGGATATAGTGCCGACAATATTTTTAGCTGTTTGTGTTTGTACGACTATATTTTTGGCGCGGTCACTCTCCTTTTTTTCGCCTACAATCGCTATGTTTTTTACCCCCTCAGTACCCAAGCGCATATTTTTGTTTTTTATATACTGTTCAATCAAGCGCAACGCAAATACACTCAAACCTGTCCATACAGCACCCAAAATGATGAGCATCCTCGAAGAGCGTAAAGTCAAATCCAAGAAGCCATATACTGCCGATAGTATAACCGTGCCCACAAGCACCCCCCTCAGTATTCGGCGCATCGAAAGTGGTTTATCGTAGCCGCCGCTGAAATAAATACTTGATAACCAAATGGTTATATAAAGTGGTGTATTGAATATCAAAAAATTGGGCTTGATATAACTGGGGTCTTTGAAATAATAATTTGACCAAAAATCTTTTAAAAAATACAAGCCAATAAACATCAGAACGGCATCGAATATCGGCAAATTAATGGCTTTGAAAATAGAACCCAACACGGTCAAACTCGCTCTAAACCAAACGGCGAGTTGCATCAAAGCAATAAATAGAGTTGCTTTTTGCCCTTTAAAATGTTTTCGAGCGAATATCATCATCGCACCATAAAACACTTTTACGTAGTTCAAACTCCCTTTTTTTGTACTCTCACCTTTATAATGTATGATAGTGCTGTCTGCAAAATAGTAGTTTTTATACCCCGCTTTCACAATGCGATAGCTCAGGTCAATATCTTCGCCATACATAAAAAAAGATTCGTCTAATCCGCCAATGGTATCCAAAACGGACTTGCGCATCAGCATAAATGAACCCACCAAGACATCACATTCGTGTGTTTCATCTTTACTCAAATGACCCAAATAATAGCGATTGAAGAAAGGGGACTTTGGAAAAAGCGCAGATAAGCCAAACGATTTGCAAAATGCGACCCACGGCGATGGAAACCCGCGTTTGGACTCCGGCAAAAATGCGCCACTGCCATCAATGGTTTTTATACCCAATCCACCCACTTCGGGGTGCGCATCCATGAAGGTAATACATTTTGAGAAAGTATCTTCTGCAACAACAGTATCGGGATTTAATAATAGGATATATTCCCCCGTTGATTTATAAAATGCTTGGTTATTGGCTTTTGA
>JAYVKQ010000078.1:0-25349 GCA_043768285.1 Saprospiraceae bacterium
ATCAAATTATCCATCAATTGGTGCAACGACTGAGCAGACCACTCACCTTTTTCATTTTTTGAAAAAATTTCTATATCAATGGTTTCAGGTTCTATCAATATATAATGTTGTAAGGTTTCAATTTTTTGATATAGCATAAATTTTGCAGTCTTATCATATACGCGCGTACCATCTGAAAGTACCTCAAAAATAACGGAAGGATAGCGTTTGATATAGGCATCCGCGAGGTCTCTATCATCGCAGGTAACGAATACATCTGGATAGGTATAGCGTTTGTTTTCGCCAATGCGCACTTTTACATTTTCCACTTGGATGCGGCAATTGGTATGCTTCAATTGTTTTTTCAAAGCCGCTTTGATATTGTGACAAATATCGTTGTGTTTGTCCGTAGTTCCCGCCATAGCTATGAGTTTACCGTTGTCAAATTCGTGGCGAATATCTGAACGTTCTTCAAAACGGATATACTCAGCCACGCTCATTTTTTTTGACCTTACTGATGCTTCCATATTGTCTTATTTTCTACAAATATAGATATATTTTTCAAAAAATAGTGGTTTCTATAAATGCAACTTCTCCTTCCGCATCAACAGTAAATCCTGAGCCTCCACATGGTCAGGGTCAGGCACGCAACAATCTACGGGGCAGACGGCGGCGCATTGCGGCTCTTCATGGAAGCCCACACATTCCGTACATTTATCGGGCACGATATAGTAATAATCATCAGAAACAGGGCTTTGCTTGTCGTCAGCCTCCACCGTCTTTTTAAACGCATCTAAAAAATATGTACCTTTGACGGTGTTGCCATCACTGACTGCCCACTCTACGCCACCCTCGTAGATGGCATTGTTCGGGCACTCGGGTTCGCAAGCCCCGCAGTTGATACAATCGTCAGTTATCATTATTGCCATATCGCTATTTTTATTTTTTTATGTTTAATGCGCCTTAAGATTTTGGAACACGAATGAAACGAATATTAAGACGAATTTTTCTAATTTAGATATACAAATTAGGGCAATTCGTCTTTTTGTTAGTGACTTTCGTGTATTAAAAATCCTATAATATCTTTTTAAAATCATGGTTAATCCTAATGCTCATATATACATGTGAACAATCTGTGATTAATCCTCATTAAATTGCGGCGCAAAATTACAAAATAATATTCAATGAAAAAATACATTTTACTACTATTCGTCCTACAAGCTGGTTTAATTTCTGCCCAAGTGGAAGAACGCTTAACAGGTTCTGAACTATTGAAACGTTGTATCGCCTACCACGACCCCAAAGGTAATTGGGAAAAATTTAGACAACGGCTGATTGTAAATTCTGTCAGCCCAAACCGCACTAACACGACTGTTTTTGACATTGATATGGTGAAAGGTGACTTCAAAATGGTGAAAAATACTGAGGGGGTACGGATTGAAACGCAGGTCATTCGTGGCAAAACATATATAGCGAGTATCAACGGCAATACCCAAATTTCGGAAGAAGATAGAAAAAAATACCGCTTATCGAATGACCAAATAAAAAGTACCCGCAGTTATTACACCTATCTATACGGTTTGCCTATGAAATTGAAAGATTTCGGTACAAAAGTCAGCGAAGAAGTAGGGCAAGAAGTGTTTAATGATAAAAACTATTGGGTTTTAAAAGTGGATTATGTCGTTGAAATAGGCACAGATACATGGTATTTTTACATCAATCCAAGCAATTATGCCCTCGAAGGCTATCGTTTTTTTCATAACAAACAGCCCAAAGATGGCGAGTATATCATTTTGAAAAATACCATCGAGATGCAAGGTATTAAAATACCAAGCATACGCGCATGGTATATGAACAAGGATAATAAATATTTGGGGACAGATAGTATTGAGGGGAGCGAGGGGCTAAAAAAACTTTAAGCCATTGCATATTCAGGCATATCTTCACGGATATGTGGCGGCTGAAATCCTAAGACAATATCGGATTTTAAGATACCATTTTCTACTAATTTGTCGGCAATACGCAAGTCTGTACCATCGTGTTGTAGCCATACACGTCCATTGGGTTTTACGTCAATATGAATGAATGTTGCATAAAACCATTTGTTGTTAGGTGTTTCCCAACCTACGCCGAAGTAGATATAGTGACCATGCTCATCATCTGTAATCAGTTGATTTTCAATACCATCTTCTATTTCATCGCTCAAAGCAACCACATCTTCGACTATTTTTCGGACAATTGATTTATATTTTTTTACTTTACCCATTCTATTATTTTTAATTTAACGTAAATTCTGAGATTGAAGAAAAAAACTGAAATACCGTAGCTACGCTACTCCCAATATGCGTAGAAATCTATACCTACCGAAATGTCGTGGCTACGCCACTTTTATACAAGAAGTCTTTCCTTGAAAGTGGCGTAGCCACGACACTTCGGTAGGTAATTACAGTAAAAATCTCTAAAGTAGCGTAGCTACGACATTTCAGTTTTTTTCTTCAATCTCAGAATTCTAGTTAATATAATTTCATTGGAAACTATATTATCCAACCTTCATCTATCAATGCTTGTTTTACAATATCATGATATTTGTCTTTTGCCATAATTTTTTAGCAAATTTAAGATATAATACGCTAAATGTCCATATTTATTACTAAAAAAACCAAACGAAACATACCTTTGTCGCTAAGAAAAAAAACATGACTTTACTTGCTGAAATAGGTATTTTATTAAAAAAAGAACTCACCCTCGAACTGCGCCAAAAGTATGCTTTGGGGGGCATTTTGCTCTACGTATCGTCTATGATATTTGTGGTTTTTCTCTCGTTTACGAAAGTGGATCCGCTTTTATGGAATACCTTGTTTTGGATTATATCCCTTTTCGCATCACTCAATGCAGTTGTCAAAAGTTTTATTCAAGAAAATTCTGCACGGCAATTGTTCTATTATCAATTGAGCAATCCGACGGCAATTATTATTTCAAAAATTATTTATAATACGGCTTTGTTATTGATAATCAATGTGTTATCGTTTGTGATATTGGCACTGATGTTTGGCAATCCTGTAACAGATACCCCTCAGTATTTTCTCGCCATTTTGCTCGGTAGCGTCGGTTTTTCGATTACTTTTACGTTCATATCAGCCATTGCTGCCAAAGCCAATAACTCGGCAACGATGATGGCAATATTGAGTTTTCCTGTTATTTTACCTATTTTGATAAGTTTGATTAAACTATCTAAAAGTGCTATTCGTTTAATGGATACGAGTTGGCAAAGTGATGTGTTGAATTTGGCAGCCATTGATGTGATTTTATTGGCGTTGTGCTTTTTATTGTTTCCGTTTTTGTGGAAAGATTAATAAAATTGCTGTATTGTTATATTGCTAAATTGTTAAATAGCAATACAACAATATAACAATATTACAATATAAGAATTATGAAAAAAAATTGGTGGAAAATACTCTGCGTCATATTACTCGCTTGGGCATTCACGGCAGGTCTAATCGTTCCCCTACGCACAGGTGTGATGGGCGTAACTCCCATGACCACAAAGGCAGGTGAAGCCGTGTGGCTGACCGTTGAAGGCTATAATTCTAAATGGGAAAACCCCGAAGGCGCACGGGCGTGGCTGCATATTGACGAGACATTTAAAGTCATGAATGAGGGTAAAAAAACGGATAGTACCGTTATCTATTCCATTGTGGCTCAACAAGTTAAGACGATTGATGCACGGCATATCAGCTTTTTATTCAACGTGCCTAAATACTTGCCAACACCGACTAAATTGGAAAACGCCAGCATATTAGTGGACGTAGCGGGCAACGATAAAGCCATTCGACCAATGGCAATTGCTATTACGCAAGACACCATGAACGCCGAAGCGGGCAAAGCGGCTTGGAACGACCAAATGAAGATATATCAGTCGTGGTCGTTCAAATATCCATACCGCAATATCTTGGCGGAGACACTGCGCAATACTTTTTATCACGTGCCGATGTGGTTTGTGATGTTCACTTTGTTTGGTATTGCTTTATACAATTCTATTCAATATTTGAGGAGCAAAAATAGCCAAAACGACAGGGCGGCTGTGGCATATACGCAAACGGGCGTATTGTTCGGCTTGTTGGGACTATTCACTGGCGGCGTGTGGGCAAATTACGCATGGGGCAAACCGTTTCCATTGGATATTAAAATCATTATGACTTATACGGCTTTGGCTATCTATTTTGCCTATTTTATACTGAGGGGTGCGTTTGAAGATGAAGAAAAAAAGGCGCGTATTTCGGCTGTTTATAGTGTTTTTGCGTTTATGACCCTTGTGCCGCTGTTGTATATTGTACCAAAATTAGCACCCGATAGCCTACACCCTGGCAACGGCACAAATATCGCTTTTGGCGGTCAAGACTTGGATAATACCATGCGTATGGTTTTTTATCCTGCCTCTATTGGTTGGATTTTGTTGGGTATTTGGATAGCGACTTTGGTTTTAAGGTACTTGAATTTGGAGGAGAAGGTGTTGATGAAGATATGATACCCCCTCAGTATTTTATTCTGTTTTAAAGAAACCGTATTGCCAAGATTAACAAAATTGGTACAAGTACAATTGCAATACCGGTCCTCGCTAAACCCTGTGCTTTTTTGTCACCTTCTTTTTTGGCTTTATATAAAATATCAATGCAAGCAAAAAAGCCACCGAGAATAAGGAAAGGACTGATTAATATAACAATAAAAGGGATAAATAGCAAATCAGAAGTGTTTTCTGCACCATTAAATGCAGGAATTAAGGCTAATATAGACAAGAAAAAAGCTAATAAACTAAACCCTACAACCTTAAATGCTGTCTTAGCTCGTGTAAGAATTGATTTAGGAGCACGTTTAACTAAAGAAAAGGTTTCAGATTTTATGCCTTGAATGTCGTCAGTACTAACCGAAATTATTTTTTTTGAAATTTTATTACAAAGCGTATATTGAATAATTTTACTTGAAACTGATAATAATTTCACAGGATAAGCTTTACCATCTTTGTCAATAATAGTATCGCATTGTGGCAATTGAGTTGTATCTCGAAACTCAATCATGGAGAAAATAGGAGTTGTGGCAACAAGGAATAACACTGCCGAAAACATATATCTGATTGATGAAGAAGGCATATTGAAAGGTTTTAGCGTTAAATGATTTTTTTACGTATCTATATTTTAAAAGTTTATTTGTTATAAAAGTAGTCAAAAGTAATAAAAAAAAGATACCGAGTGCCCCCCTCAGTATTTTTTAATATTTAGACACACGAATTACACAAATTTTTACACGAATTATACTAATTTAGATATGTAAAAATTAGTGTCATTCGTGTATAGATTAAACTATAAAAATCATAATATCAAAATATGAAAAAAGCAATCTTACTCATTCCATTTTTATGTATTGCAGCTATTGCAAACGCCCAAACAGACGGCGGCGATTTCATGCGCAACACGGGCATGATATACGTGGTAGTGGGCGTAATACTCCTCATTTTCGTAGGCATTATTGCATTTTTAATCAATATTGACAGAAAGCTAACCAAATTAGAAAATCAAATTCATCAAAATGAGTAATCAATTTTTTGAAAGCGTGAGCCGTAACTTTGCGAAGGCATCGGTTCACACCAACCTTTCGCGGGGTATTCTCGACCAAATCAAGGCGTGTAATACCGTTTTGCGGATGCGCTATCCCGTCCGTATCGGCGACGATGTGGAGGTGATAGAAGCCTATCGGGTGCAGCATAGCCACCACCGTATGCCCACAAAAGGCGGTATTCGTTTCGCTATGAGCGTTGACCAAGAGGAAGTCATGGCACTCGCTGCCTTGATGACCTACAAATGCGCCCTCGTTGATGTACCCTTTGGCGGTGCAAAAGGGGGTATCAAAATTGACCCAAAAAAATATACCGTTGACCAATTGGAGCGCATCACCCGCCGCTATACCGCAGAGTTGGTGTACCGCAATATGATTGGTCCGGGTATTGACGTACCCGCACCCGACTACGGCACTGGTCCCCGTGAAATGTCGTGGATACTCGACACTTACAAAACGATGAAGCACGGCGAATTGGACGGTATCGCCTGCGTAACGGGCAAACCAGTCAGTATGAACGGTATTAAAGGACGTGATGAAGCCACAGGGCGCGGCGTTTTCTATGGTTTGCGTGAGATGGTGAGTATCGAAGAGGATATGAAAAAATTGGGTTTAACAAAAGGCATGGCGGGTAAACGTATTGCCGTGCAAGGTCTTGGTAATGTAGGGTCGCATACGGCGCGGATATGCCAACACGAGGGCGATGCACTCATCGTTGCTATTGCAGAATATGAGGGTTCGATATACAATCCCGATGGTATTGATATTGATAAACTTCTCGAACACCGCAAAACGACGGGTACAATTATGGATTTTGGCGGTTCAAAACCGTTGCCTAATCGTATGGACGCTTTAGAAGTGGATTGCGATATATTAATTCCAGCGGCTTTAGAAAATCAAATTACGGAAGAAAATGCGCACCGCATCAAAGCCAAAATCATTGCAGAAGCCGCCAATGGTCCCGTAACGGCAGATGCCAATGAGATTTTGATAAAAAAAGGCGTTTGGATTTTGCCCGATATGTATATCAACGCAGGCGGTGTTACGGTCTCCTATTTTGAATGGTTAAAAAACCTCTCGCACGTCCGTTTTGGGCGCATGACGAAGCGTTTTGAGCATAATATGTACAACAATTTGGTGGATACCATCGAAAAATATACAGGCAAAAGTATTACCGAAAGAGAGCGTTTAATCTTGACCAAAGGACCCGACGAGATTGACCTCGTGCGCTCAGGCTTAGAAGAAACGATGATTACCGCCTATCATTCTATCCGCGACCAATGGCTCGCACAGCCCGAAATCGAGGATATGCGGACGGCAGCGTTTGTGGTGGCGATTAATAAGGTGGGTAGTGATTATGCGCAGTTGGGGATATTTCCTTAGAATTAGGTATGTTTAGAAAGGGGAATTATTTATGTTCCCCTTTCTTTAACTAATACTCAAATTTTTAGAGCACTTTTTATTGAAATTATAATAGAAAGAAGTATATTTGTAAAAAGATATTGAATGAAATTAACAATAGAAATAGGCAATCCATCAGAAGTCGAGCAATTATTGCAGATTTTCAGTACCCTAAATTTAGAAAGTATCCATGTAGTCGTGGATGATAAAGACTACCATGCAAAAGAAGTATTACGCAAACTTAATCGTCCAATTAAAAAACGATTGGATATTGAGGCTTTAAAAAAAGAAAAAAATTATAAAGGTGTCAATCGAGAACGATTTGACCAATTAGTTAAAGAAATCAATATTACAGAACCTATTGAATTATTAATGTCTCAACTCAGCCAATGAGATACGTTTTAGATACCAATATCCTACTGCATTATCTAAGAGAAAGCGCATTATCCGTTTATATCGATAAGCAATTCAATCCATTAAATTCCATGGTCCATGACGCTATCATTTCAGTCGTGACAGTTGGAGAGATAAAGTCTATTGCCAAAATTAATCGTTGGGGTAAAAAGAAACTGCATAAAATTGAATTACTTTGCGAGGAATTACTCATCACGGATATTAATTCCGAAGATTTGTTAGAAAGGTATGCCGAAATTGATGCTTTCAGTCAGGGCAAGTTAATAGATAGACCCCTCAGTATTTCGGCACGCAATATGGGTAAAAACGACTTATGGATTGCTGCAACTGCGTCCATCTTAGATGCTACTTTACTTACAACTGACAAAGATTTTAACCATTTAAATAATGAATTCCTTACTTTAGAATATATTGATGTTAAAAGCTCTTGAAAGAATTAGTCCAATCCGCTTCCTCTACATCCCCTTAATTTTTAAGAAATAATATGAGAAAAGAATGGTTTGCGGAGTGGTTCAACTCTCCCTATTACGATATTTTATACCAAAACAGAAACGAACAAGAAGCTAAAACCTTTATTGACAATCTGTTAAATCACCTCACGATTTCGAATACTTCGCAAGACGATATTCGACATCCAAAATCCGAAACCCACATATTGGATTTGGCGTGTGGCAAAGGGCGACACAGCCGCTATATGGCTTCAAAAGGCTATGACGTAACGGGGCTTGACCTCTCTCCCTCAAGCATTGATTATGCGCAACAATTTGAAACGGATTATCTTCATTTTTATCAAAACGATATGCGTAAATCGTTCAGAACCAATTACTTCGACTATATTTTTAACTTTTTTACGAGCTACGGTTATTTTGAAAAAGAGTATGATAATGTCATTACTTTGAAGCACGTCCGCAACGGATTACGACCCGATGGCATATTTGTGATGGATTATTTGAATAGTCAATGGGTGCGTGATACCCTACAAAAAGAGTATATACAAACGGTGCGGGGCATTGATTTTCATATCAAAAAGCACATATCAAAAGGACACGTTGTAAAAAAAATCATCTTCAATACTGAGGGGGGGCGTTTTGAATATCAAGAAAAAGTGCGCTTATTTACCCTCACCGAATTTGAGGATTTATTTAAAAAAGCAGGTTTAAAAATTCATACTATCTTTGGCGATTATAACCTCAATCCTTTTGACGAAAAAACATCTAAACGATTGATAATCAAAGCCACTCGTTAAATATTACACTATATTCACTAATGTTTCTCTTAAAAAATGAGCTGTCATTGCGAGCGAAGCGAAGCAATCTGTGGCACTTTTCGGTAATATTATTCTTTAAAATACTCGAAATATTCTCACAGATTGCTTCGCTGCGCTCGCAATGACAGCAGTTTTCCAAAATTTATACATACTCGACAGTTCAAAATGCAAGTTTTAGAAAATATTGACCAACAGCTATTCTTTTTCATAAACCATACGCTTCACGTTGGCTTTTTGGATACCCTCATGCCGTATTGGAGGAGTATGTACCTGTGGCTGCCACTATATATTTTTTTCATAGCATATTTGATTATCAATCATCGAAAACAAGGTCTATATCTTATCGTATCTTTGCTATTAACCGTCGGCGTTTCAGATATAGTAAGTAGCCATATTGTGAAAAAAACTATCGAGCGTTTGCGCCCTTGTAACGATGCGGATATTAAAGATGAAGTGAAACTTTTAGTGCGTTGTGGCAGTGGTTACAGCTTTACATCTTCTCACGCTGCCAACCATTTTGCAGTAGCTATTTTTTTATTTTTTGCTTGTTTTTACAATAAAAAACGCTTGAAATGGGCGTTAATAGCGTGGGCAGCGAGTATTGGATTTGGGCAAATTTACGTGGGTGTGCATTATCCTTTTGATGTCTTATTTGGGGCGATATTGGGTAGTGTGATTGGATATTTAGGTTATCAAGTTGTGAAAAAATATTTTAACGGATTGTTACTGAATTAGTGCAGCCGTCACTACGTGACTATTCGCTTTTATGTTCTGCATTTACCTACCGAAATGTCGTAGCTAACGCTACTTTGTACCCATAATATTGTTGCAAAGTAGCGTTAGCTACGACATTTCGGTAGATAAAACGCACGAAATTAAAGCTTATAGTCACGTAGTGACGGCTGCACAATATCTTTTAGAACATCTTGGAAACCGCTTTTCAAACTCTATGTAATCATTCATTTTATATATGACGATTTTACAATACATCACACTTTTCATCACCGTTTTAGCGGGTGGTATGGTGGCATTTCGCTTCAAAAGCCACAACCGCCGCCTCTTGCAATTGGTATTATCCTTTGTGGGAGCATATCTATTGGGCATTATTGTGTTACACTTAATTCCAGATGCCTATTCCGAACACGATAGTATGATTGGCTTGTGGGTATTGGCGGGTTTTTTCATTCAAATTTTTTTAGAACGTCTATCACTTGGGGTTGAGCATGGACATATCCACGACCATCACCATGCCAATCGTCCGATGTTTGCGGTGCAGGTGATGTTGGGTTTATCTGTTCATGCGTTTATCGAGGGGCTACCCCTCAGTATTGATGCCGTTTTTCACGCCCACGAAGGTCACAGAGAACACAATCCCAACGCTTTTTTCTACGGTGTCATCATGCACAAAGCCCCCGAAGCCTTCGCTCTGACCTTACTTTTATTGATGAGCCATTTTGAAAGAAAATGGGTATGGCTGTGTTTGATTGTCTTCGCCATGATGTCTCCATTGGGCGCATTTATCACGCAAGTCATTCATTTTGAAGTGGATACATTCCGTAAAATAATAGCATTTGTTGTCGGTTCGCTACTGCATATATCCACAACAATTCTTTTTGAAATTGACAATACTGATGAGCATAGTATTAGTTGGCAGAAAGTTGGAGCGATTGTGGGGGGTGTAGGTATTGCTTTATTGACTATTTTATAACTAATTTTTTTCATATGACTACAGCATTGTTTATATTTATTTTTATAGCAATTACCTTGATTTTTATCTTAAAAAAGGATAAAAAAAATAACCAAAATAATACTATTTCACATTTTTTCAACCTTGATGATGGTAATCAAAAAGACTTATTAATTGCTGCCGAAATTTCACAAGATTGGTTAAATGAAGTGAAATCCAAATACAATTGGGATAATTTTGACCAATATGACAACCGTATGTGGGAATATATGTACAAATTATTTGATGATATGGTAGCTAATCACGGTATTGAAGACCACAAAGAGCTTTGGTTTAAACTAAATCGCTCTCAAAAAGTATTTTGGGCTTTTTTAGCATTTAATGGCGATACTAATAATGGCGGTGTCTATCAATTTATGTTCAATAAAACGGCTCATATTTTTTCAACTTTAGAAATGTGGCAAGAACTGGGCATGGATGATATTGCAAAGGACTATGAAGCCGTTTTACATGAATTTACAGGTAAAGTTGATACTATCGCTGGCATTAAAGCCACTTTTAACAATGAAGCCAATTCTTGGGACAAACGTTTTACTGCCTTTGCAGAAGGTTATAAAGAACTCACGACTGCCCAAAAAATTGAAAGTTATTATTACAAAGAAGAATTTACAAAGTACAGCCATAAGAAAGTCAGTGATTATATTGAACAGCATATAGCTATGTTCGTAAAAGCCTAAAAATACTGAGGGGTGTTCATCTTACCCAACCTTTTCTATCAATATTGCTGTCTAATATAAAGTTGAAGGTTTTTCCTATAAAAATTTAACACACGAATAACACTAATTAATACACGAATTTTTCTAATTTAGATATTGAAAGTATAATATTTTTAAATCTAAATTAGAGAAATTCGTGTATTAATTAGTGTTATTCGTGTTTTGATTTTTTATATGAAAGCCCTTTATAAAGTTGAATGTTTTAAAATTATAAAAATAGCAAAACATGAAATATCTATTTCTGACACTATTTTCAATCCTTCTATTTACAAGTTGTTCTAAAAAAGAACAGATTGGCAGCCCCCTTGATGGCACATATGTTGGCATATTAACGGGCGAATGGGAAAAGGTAGGTATTAAAAATTTTCAAACCAAACCCGATACGACTTACTCCTCCAATACCTATATTGAGCAAGATGTAAGGCTCATTTTAGAAGGGAATACCTATACATTTTCGGCAACAGCGGCATTTGCACAAGGAGATATAACCATCGAAGGCGATAGTATCTCATTTGGCGTTTCAAGAATAAATTGCTTTCACGATTGCAGTTATTATTTATCAGGAGAGCGTGTTAAATTTACAAAAAGTAATAACTCGCTGGAAATGACTTTTAAATTAGAGAAATATGAACGGCAATATAATTTTACAGATAAGGATATTACGACTGAAAAAAGGGTGTATAATTTGAAGAAAATAGATTGAGTAGAGACATTTCATGGTTAATCGCTATCCCGAATATGAACATTATTGTGGCATAGGAAGGGCGATTGAAATCGCCCGCTATTGATATTTACTATGAAAACCCATCAATAGCGGGCGATATCAATCGCCCTACGGAATGTAAAAATCAATGCACTAATGCCTTTATTCCATATACGGAATTGCTGCATAAGGTACTATTTAGCATCTAAAACATTACTATTCAACGTTTTATCCTTCTGAAATAAATTAAAAAACAGAGCAAACACCACCACCAACACGCAGCCAATCAAGTTCAACCACAAGAACGCTGTCAAATCAATATACCAGCAATATATCACAATCACTTCTGCCAAAAGTGCCGCCCAAAATACGGCATCGCCTTTAACGTTTTTGAAATAAAAGGCTACTAAAAACACACCCAATATCGTCCCATAAAACCATGAACCTAAGATATTGACTGCCTCAATCAAGCTGCCGATATTCGCCGTAAATTGCGCTACAATGATACAAAATATGCCCCAACCCAATGTTGCCCACCGCGAAAATGCAAAATAATGATGCTCTGAGCCGTTTGGATTTATTAGCCGTTTGTATATATCAATCGCCGTGCAAGAAGTCAGCGACCCAAAGGCAGATGCCATCGAACCCATTGAAGCCAACAGAATAACGGCTATCAACAAACCCACCAAACCCATAGGCAAATGCTTGGTCACGAAGGAGAGAAATACATAATTCGTATCGTTTACATCGGCTTTGGGGTCTTGCTTTTTCATCAAATCTTTAACCTCTTTTCTCAATCCTTCATGTTGTTGGTTGAGGTCTTGTACTTGTTTGGTTGCAGCTTCTACTTGTGCATAATCATTTGATTTTAAGGCAGTTACCATACCTTCAACAGCTTTTTCTTTTTCCGTAAATACAGCTGTTTGGCGATTTTGAACGTCTGAATACTGAGGGGTCTGTTCTATTTTTTCTAATTGTGTTTTATTGAAAAACAAAGGTGGTTGTTCAAATTGATAGAATACAAAAACCAATGCGCCGACCATCAAAATGAAAAACTGCATCGGTATTTTCAAGATGCCATTCATTAATAAACCCAAGCGAATTTCACCAACAGTTTCACCTGATAGGTAGCGTCCTACCTGCGATTGGTCAGTCCCAAAATAGGATAATTGTAGGAAAAAGCCACCGATGAGACCCGACCACACATTGTAGCGATTGCTCAAATCAAAAGTCCAATCCAAAACATTTAGCTTGCCCATTTTACCCGCAACGTGTAGGCTATCACCCAAGCCCATGCCGTTGGGCAAAAGGTGAACGCACATATAGCCAGCAAGGAACATACCCGTCAAAACAACAAACATTTGCTGCAATTGGGTATAAGATATGGTCTTTGAACCCCCAAAAATGCAATAAAGCGTTACTAATGAACCAGTTAGAATATTTGTCCAATATAAATCCCAACCCAATATAGTGGTCAATATAATAGATGGCGCGGCAATTGTTACGCCCGTAGATAAGGCTCTTGGTATTAAAAACAAAAACGATGTGAGAATACGGGTTTTGGTATCAAATCGTTCTTCCAAAAACTGATATGCCGTGAACACTTTTAAGCGTTTGAACAGGGGAATGAAGGTTATCGAAATCACAATCATCGCCAAAGGCAAGCCGAAATAGAACTGCACAAAGCGCATCCCATCCATGTAGGCTTGACCGGGTGCGGATAGAAACGTGATGGCACTCGCTTGGGTCGCCATGACGGATAGCGTGACGTGATACCACGGCAATTTGCGGTCAGCCAAAAGGTAGCTTTCCATATTGCGTTTAGAGGCACGACCTTTCCACAGTCCATACCCCACTACGCCGCCCAAGGTGCATAAAAGAACGAGCCAATCGGTTAAAGTCATATATAAAAAAGTTAATCAGAGGATTAAGGCATGAATGATGTACGAAAGTACGATGTACGACTATACGATGTATTCATTTTTAGATATATGGCATTTCGTACATCTAACATCCGTACATCGCACATCCGTTATCCAAAGTATTTGCCGAAAAGATACATGGCAACAACGGTCAGTATCAAACTAACGATAACCATGATATATAATTGTTGCCACGATTTGGCAAAAGGTGGGAGTGCGTCTTTTTCTTTGTCTTCCATTGTTTCTTTATTTTGGAGCGAAGATAGTTTTTTTATTATACTGAGATGGCATTTGTGCTTAACAAATATACCCCCGCAGTATTTACACTATGTTTATGCAATTTTATTATCAATTTTGATAATTTCCAGATATTGTCCATCCAAATGGTCAAAATCAGCATCAGAAGTCAGTAGTTTGGCTGAGGCTATTTTAGCAGTCGCAGCAATCCACAAGTCATTTTTACCCATATTTCGAGCAGTCAATTTGAGTGGATTAGTTGTTAACTTACCTTGACTAAAAGCATCAATTTCAGCATACATGTCTAAAACATCATCTGCATTGATGTCTGTTATCACAAAAAGCGACATTAATTCTTTTAATTTAGCCAATTTCTTCTTTCCCCAACCATTACGAAGGGCTATAGATTTGATTTCTCCAACAGAAACAATAGACAGAATAGGCGTGTTGCCATTGCCAAAAGGATTGTATGTGGAATCGATGACAGATGAAGTGCTATTTTCTCGAATATAGAATAGTAAGATATTGGTATCAAAAAGAAAGTGCATTATTAAATCATTTTAAGAAGTTCTTCAATCGGTTCTTGAATATCCAACTCTTTAATCAATTGGTCAAACCTTGCACGGTCAAATTGAGTAAAGTTTTGTTCTTTTTTCAATTGTTCAATATCCAATGTTTTGCGGCGTGGAGTACTTAGTTTTTTTAAAATATCGTCGTTTTTTGAAGGATATTGCTTCAATATGGTATCCAATTGAGCCAATAATGTAGCATCGTCCAAGACAGAAATTTGTCGAATAAGGCTCAATTTTAAAGATTCTGAACTTGTCATATTGATTAGATTATTTGAAAACAAAGTTAAAATATTATTTTAAAATGATGTCTTTTATAGGGATATTTAGAAGATAAGATTGAATTTTAAACATTCAAATTGAAGCGTAAAACCCAATCTTGTTGTTTTTTTTTCTTCTACAAAGATAGTTTTTTTATAAAATTATGCAAAATATATCTTTAAAAAATCCATCAATTCTAACAATCAAATTAAAGTTATGACCAAACAATAAATTATGATATAAATTGCTTTATCTTCACTGGTTTTTGAAATAGTTACATATAAAGCTGTTTGGAAAAAGCATATCACTTTTTGATTTCTTAAAGACATACTTGAAATTTATTATAAAAATAAATGATACCTAAGTTACTGAAAATAAAAGGATTATATTCCTACAAAGACCAAGAGGAATGTATTATTGACTTTGAAAAACTCAAAGAAGCGCGGCTATTTGGGATATTCGGCGCAACGGGTTCGGGCAAATCCTCGATACTCGAAGCCATTCTTTTTGCTCTATATGGCAAGACAGTTCGACTTGGCAGCGATGCCAAAGGGGAGTTTATGAACGTGGATAGTCAGTTGTTGAGTATTGATTTTGAGTTCCGAAACGGCGATATGACCTACCGCCGCGTGGTGGAAGCCAAGCGCAAAGAGAAGGACAATACCGTGAAATTTGAGAAAGTACGCACATTTGAGTTACGCGAAAAAACGTGGTTGCCATTGAGCGACAAAACGGGCAAAGATTTGATAGGTTTAGACCTTGATGAGTTTACAAAAACCATTATTATTCCACAGGACAAGTTCCGTGCGTTCATCGAATTAGGTGATGCGGGGCGTACCGAGTTGTTGAGTGATTTGTTCGGTCTCCACAAATTTGACCTTTGGGATAGGGCAAATACGAAGAAAAAACAAGCCGATAGCGAACTTGATAAAATAGAAGCTGAATTAAAAGGCATCGGTGATGTGAGTGCTGCATCACTCGCCAAACTCAAAGAAGAACAGCACGATATGCTGCAACAATTGGCAAACCACGACGTGACTTTGACAGAGTTAGAGGAGATAAAAAAACTGAAAGATGGTATTGCTGAAACGCAGTTAAAGCTGCAATTAGACAATGAAAAAATTAAACACATCTCAACACAATTAATTGATAATCAAAATTTTATAGAAAATAATAAAGCGCAATTTGATATATTAAAAAATCAATTTGACAACCGCCACAATCTTAAAAGCGAAGCGCAGGATTTGAGAGATATATTGAAAATTCAAGCATGGCGTGTGCGTGTGACGGGCATCAATACGCGCCTTATTAATGCCGAAAAAGCCATTGGTGATGAAGAAGATACACTAAAAAAATGCACAACCAAACGCCTTGAACATGAGGCACAATACAATACCCTCGCCGCCAATCGTCCCGACATCAGCATATTGACAGCAGTGCGCGCTTGGTATGGACATTCGGACACCATCGAAGCCGAATATAAACGCCTCAATACTGAACAAAAAGAAATAGAAAACCGCATAGAAACGGGCAAAACGGCTGCAAAAAAGCTATTTGCACATATCAAAAATGCCTTGCCCAACGCACCTTTCCTTGAAAAAACAAGTGAAGCCATTGTTTTTTTAAAAAACGAAATGGAGCATATCAAGCAAAAAGGGAAAGATTTAGAGGAGGCATATATCAAACTTAAATCTTCAGAAAATCTGACCGAGCATTTGGCTTCTTTAAAGGAAGGCGAACCTTGTCCGTTGTGTGGTTCGGAACACCACCCCTCAGTATTTACGCCTCAAAGTGTCGCCGAAGAACTCAAAAAAGCGGCTACGCAACGCCAAAAATTAAGTGACCTTAACCAAACAGTAAACAATATTAAAATTGAATTGGATACGCTTTTCAAAGGTGCTCAAGATGCTTTTGAAAACCTACAACGCCATCAAAGCAACCTCAAAACCAACCGCGATATTTGGCAAAAACATATAGAAACATTCCTTTGGCAACCTGCTTTTTCAGCCACCGATATTTCTATTTTAAAACAAAAAGAATTAGAAGCAGCGCAGTTTAATGAGCGTTTGGATATAGCATTTAAGGCTTTAAAACAAGTTGAAACCGAGCATAATACCCAAACTGCAAAACTGCAAAACTTCAAAGATATTGCGCAAAAAATAACGACTGAAAAGCAAGAATTAGAAACGAGTGTTCAAGTAACATTGGGTAATTTAAGCGTTTTAAAAAATGCCGAAGAATGGCTTACACAGCCCCCCCTCAGCATTGAAGTCAAAATACAAGCATTTGATAATCAATATATTACTATTGAAAGCCAATTTACAACATTAAATACCCAAATGGAAAACGCCAAGCAATTGGCAAGCGTAGCACTCGGGCAAAAGCAATCGCTTGAAGCTCAAAATGCTGCCTTAAATCAACAACTTACGGACTTTGAAAAAGCACTCAACGAGCGTGATTATGACCCCGAAAAGCATGAAAAACTGAAGGCATTTGTCAATAATTTGAGGTTAAGTTTAGGCGCATTAGGCAGTCAAATTGCCAATACTGAAACACGCTTAGAGAGAAGCCAAAAGTTAATCGAAAAACAAAAAGTAGTTCAATTGCGCAAGCAACATCTGCAAATACTGACGGGACTATTTTTTGGAAAAGGTTTTACGGGGTATATTGCAAATAATTTTTTAAGAACCATTATTGAAGCGGCTAATTCATGGTTCGCGCGGTTCACAAAAAACACTTTGCAACTTGAAGTAGATGAAAAAAATCATTTGAAAATAAAGGATATACTCAATCGCGGTTTAACCCGTAATATTGAAACGCTATCAGGTGGGCAAAAATTTCAAGCCTCCTTAGCCTTAGCATTAGCCCTATCAGATAGTATCCAAAATCGGCAACAAATGGGCGAGCGTTTTTTCTTTTTAGACGAAGGTTTTGGCTCACTTGACCGCGACTCGCTGCGGATAGTGTTCGATACTCTACATGTTTTGCGCGAAAAAGGGCGCGTAGTAGGCATTATTTCGCATATTGAGGAGATGCAACAGGAGATTGGGCGGTATTTGCAAGTGTCGTTAGATGTGACAAAAGGTAGTATTGTAGAGTTAGTGTAGTGCATATATTTTAACAAAAAAAGGTATTTTATAAATTTAATTGTTTCTTAATTTTTTTGCAAAAATTAAGAAACAATTAAATCTATAAAAAACATTCTCTTTTACATAGCTTCAATTTTCTTCAACATTGTTACAGTCTCAGTAGCATCTTCTCCCGTTTCTTTTGCTTTTGAAATTGCTTTTTCAGCATATTCCTTCGCTTTTTTCTTATTCCCTAATTTAAAATATAAGGCAGCCGCCGTATCTAAGAACGGATACTGAGGGGATATGTCAATAGATTGGAGTGACCAACCCAATGCTTTTTCGAGCAACAATCTATCATCTGTGTTTTCAAAAAAAGTCCATGCGATAGCATTTAAGGTATTGGTGTCATCGGTTGGGTATTTATCATAATACGCAATAGCCGCTTTTAAATAGTTAGGCATATCCCTTCTATTTTGTAGCGCAAACATATTCAAATAGGCTGTGGACTTATCTGTTACGTGTTGTGGCAAACTAATAGATTTAGCATATTCAACGGCTTTTCCTTCGTTAAAGCTGGCATCGCTACGGTTATAAAACTTAGCAGCTAAACCTCTGACCGCATTACCCTCAATTATATCAGCAACCAATGGTTTGCCTAATTGACTTTCAAAAGCAGAGCGATTTTTCATCACAAATTTGAATAAATCGCTGTCTAAACTGCGCACAAATAGACTGATATAGTCAATATTGTCGCGTGACAACCAATCTTTTTCATTTTTCAAATAGACCAAAGCGACTTCTTCAGATAGTTTGGTTTCTTGTATTTCGCGGCACGTATTGCTGAAGTTTTTAAGAAACGCCTGTGATACATTTCCCGCTTCATATTTCCTTTTTTGCGTATAAAATTGACGTTCAGGGTCAGCCGCCGCTTTGCCCACTTCGATGAATTTAGCGGAAGGCATACTGCCCAAACTTTTATGCACCAACTCTCCATCGCCATTGACAAATATATAGGTTGGATAGGCTCTGATACCGTATTTTTTAGCAATATCAACGCCCTCCCCTTTTTCCATATCAATTTTAGCATTCACAAATTGGGCATTGAAAACATCGCCGACTTCTTTTAGGGGAAATATGTTTTTTGCCATCACTTTGCAAGGACCACACCAAGTCGTGTAGGCATCTACGAAAACGACTTTATTTTCAGCTTTGGCTTTTGCCAATATCGCTTGCCATTGGGTATCTTCGTTTTCAAAGTTGATACCTTGTGCATTTATACACAAACACATTAGAGAAAATAAAACGCAAAGGAGAGATTTCATGATTGTCCCGTTTTATAGATTAGATTAATATTTTGTCCAAAATATGTGTAATTCCTTACTATTCAAAGCATTAGGAGCTACCCCCTCAGTATTTATAATGAAAAAACCCGAATTTTCGATATAGAAAATTCGGGTTTTGAAAGTATAACAGCATATAATATGTCTATCAATTAAATTCTGTTATCCTGTACATATTAATACGACCACAAATCGTGCTCATAATTAAAGATGTCTTGTTTGATTTTTTCACCTTCAAGCAAGATATCTATGCCTTGTAAATAGTTTTGCAATTTACGGTCATGTACATTCGATTCTTTGAATACATAGCTTGAAAAGCGGCGTATTTCGAACAAATCTTCCCATGACATTGGGCTTGCATCGTTGTTATCCACAAATACACGGTGGCGGCCTAAATATTCACGACAGTCTGGATAACGCACCCAGAAAAGTGGTAATTCAAATAGGAAGTTACCAGCATCATCCATCACGTCTTTCAAAGGAGATATGCCTATGATGCGGACTTTCAAAGTTGAATATTGTTTATCGAAAAACCATTCTTCTTTGATACGGTATCTTTTAATATCCTCTGGATTGATGGTACTCGTAACGATTTTCATCTTGGTTTCGTATGTGATAGGATCCACAGTTACGATTGTATCCACACGATTACCGATAGCTTTCACCTCAGTTGGTGACAGTTTGTAATGAAATTTATCATTATCCGTTTTGTATGCTTTGATGAGTGTATCTTGAATACCTTTCATCAAAATCGTGAAAAACGGGGCTTCTGGATAAATGAACGGTAAGTTCATTTTTTCCCGCACGTCAATCACACGCCAAATTTTCTTGCGCCATAGAATGTCTGATTCACGCACAGGCTCCCACGGCAAGATTTCTTTTTCAAGAATTGTCCTGTTCTCTACAATACCATCCAAAGGTGCATCTGCGTCAGGTGGCACGTCTGATTTATTCTCAGCAGGTTCAATTTTTTGCTGAGAACTACCGCCCGTAGATGACGCAGCAGGTGTAGTCGTCGTGCTGGTCGGCGTAGTGGTGGTAGGTTGAGTGGTTGTAGGAGTGGTAGCAGGCGTAGTCGTCTTATTCTTATTGCCACCCGTAAAATCAGGAAAATCTTCGTTGTTGACGGTTGTATTTTCTGGCACTTGTGCGAAGGCAATGCTTGTAGCAAAGCAAAAAACAACCATTGAGAACCATTTGTGAGCAGACTTCATGTTGCTGAAAAGCGGTTTAAAATTGTGAAAAGTGTGTTTTCTAACAGAGTTTTTTAGGTGATAGATTATAATTGATAGTTTATAATCTTTTTAGACTTACAAACTATCAACTATAATCTATAATCTATCAACTAAAACTCACTTATAAAAAACGTGTCCACGTAAGATTTAGTATTTACAAAATGTTAAATCTACGTGGACACTATGGAAAATAATTATTTTTATCTTACAAAAATACTCATACCTCCAATATCACGCGCCGCAGGGTCGCCTGGACAACGCGCTTTAATATTCATAAAGCTATATTGGTCACCTGGTTTAGCTTGACCAAGATAACGCTTAGCTTCATCATTAATAAAACCTGAAACATTGGCTTGGCGTGCATCCTCACGTTTAGGAATGTGAACTAAAACATAACTTTGGATACTACATTTTGCTTCAAAATCAAAATTATTCAATTCAGCTATAACACCAGTGATGCTTTGTACAATTCCGCTTGGTATAGCACCCCCTTTTTTCATTGGACCGCCAATTGCTAATACTGGGGCAGGGTCAGGTATCATTTTGACGCGGAATTTTTTAGTTGCATTCAAGCCACCCGGAGCAGATACTGTAATTACAGCTTCGCCAGGTCTATCGCAAGTAACGTTATAGTTTGTACCATCAACTTTACTTAAATTACCCCCCGTCATACTTACTCTAATATCATTTGAAGAAACACCCGCAGCAGATACAGCAATTGGATTGACAACACCTACATAGAATACATTCATCTTCTCAGCTGAAATCGCTACAGATTTTTCACCTACTTCGTATTCGAATGTGCCTTCGGCTGTTTTTCTTTCTCCTGTAACAGGATTAACAATAGTAGCAGTAGCTTTAATAGTTTGCTTACCAAGACCACTTGGAGTAGCTTCATAATGTCCAACGCCATCTTTGATAGACAAGCCTTGTCCATTAACAGAAATGCTAAGACCATTAGGTGTTGAAGAATATGCACCTAATGCAACATCTGCCTCAAATTTGTCGCCACGGATTAAATACGCTTTTTTAGGCGCGATTGAAACTAAGAATTTATCTAATTTTATTTCAATTCTACCACTCACTTTATCCATGATATAATTGAGAATAGCTGTTTCAGATGTTTTAGCATCAGCAACCATTTTGGTTAATTGTGGCATAACAGCAGCAACGGGCATTTGCTTGAATTTTAATTCAGGCCACGATTTTGCCTTAGAGTCGGCAGGGACAGCGTCAACTTGTAAAGGAATACTTTTCATTAATGTTGCCTTATCTGTCGGGTCTTTTATGACCGCAATAAGATTTTCTCTAACTTCCTTAATTTTCTGTTCAAGTTCTGCGCCCTTACCTTGCGTTAAGAACATATTGGTTGTTACATCCTTGTCTTTGTAACGAATAGGGCGACCATCGCTGTATTTAGGGTTTTTACCACCAGCAGCAGTCACTAATTTGTCGGTCATATCATTGACATAACTTTCGAAGTCTTTAACTATACTTACGACTCTCGCGGCTGGCTCCTTGTACTCACCATATTTAGCAGGTGTAGTTTCAATTTGCTTATCAATCGCTTTTTTCATATTATCATTAGACTCTGATACAATAGAATTAGACTCCTTAATACCTTTGTTCAATGAGAAGAAAGCGTTGATAATCTCAGCCGACACGTTCAAGGCAAGCATCGCGGTCAGTACTAAGTACATTAGGTTAATCATTAACTGCCGCGGTTCCTTAGGTATTGACATGTTTATATCTTTTTATCTATTTTCTAAAATTGGTTTAAAACAATGGATAATTTATAATGGATAATAGATAATACATAAAGTGGAAAAAATACTGAGGGGGTATCTTAATTCATCACTTATACATAATCAACTATCCATTATATAGTATCCCTTAAAAAAATTATCTGCCTACGTTAGACATAGCTGATAACATACCACCATAGACAGCATTCAAAGAACCTAAGTTCTTGTTCAAAGCTGACATTTGCTCTTTGTACATCTTTGTATCTTCTACAGCATCGCTCATATTGGACATAGCTTCTGTCATACGCGCATAGAAGTTATTCATTGATGCGATTTGCTGTTGTGTACCAGAGAAATCTACTTCTTGCAACGATTTCAATGCACCAAGGCTTTTTGACATAGATTGTAACTCTGTCAACATACCACCCAATCTGCTTTCAACAACCTCGCCGTTCAAAGCGGGTAATTGTGGTTGTTGTGCAGAAGCACCACCAGCCAAATTGATTGGACCTAATTTAGAGTTATAATCAGCCAAACCTGGGATTATTTTGTCCCAATAGTAGTCAGGCTCTGGTCCGAGAACGCCTAACATCAAGAACAAAAATGCTTCTGTGCCAAGACCCGCGATAAGCATTTCTGAGGCATAAGGCCAGCTTTCGATTTTGAATAGTGCGCCAATCAATACGATAGCTGCACCAACACCAATAATAAGGTTCTTTAGATACTTGAATCCTTTAGATTTTACAAAACTCATATCCTTTATAGTTTAGAGAAAGGTTAATAAAATATGTTAATTCGTAATGTGTTCAAAAATAAGACCGCTTTCCAACAATGCCATTCAAACAACATGATTGCTGAAAAAATAAGTAATTTTTTTAACGTGTTAAATCGGATTGATTAATTTGACGATAAACCTTGGTAGGAAGGATTTTGTTGTGCTGCACTTCCAAACAAGTTGGTTAATTGTTTTCTTGAATGGCTATTGTTTATTAATGAATGTAAAATACCATATGAAGATACACAACAATCATTAATAAACAATAATCTATCGTTTTATTTTTTAGAAATCGTTGATTGAACGACCTAAGAATGTCAAAGCACAACGGAAGCCAACATAAGATTTAGTCGTGTCTTGATATTCAAATGTACGTGTGCCCGTCTGCAAATAATAGGCAATATCTTTCCAAGAACCTCCACGTACTACTTTACGTCTCTTCGCAGGAGGGTCAGTATCTTTAGCGTCATAACGATAATCTGGATTAAAGTCGTGGAAACCTTGATTATTGTCTGTATAACCCGTAATTGTCCATTCAGCTACATTACCCGCCATATTATATAAACCATAATCGTTCGGGAAATAAGCATCAGCCTTTACTGTATATTGACCACCATCTTCTGGATAGTTACCGCGCCCTGGTTTGAAGTTAGCCAACAAACAGCCTTTCGAGTTGCGCGTATAATAACCACCCCAAGGATAAGGAGCCAAATCATGACCCGCACGTGCTGCATATTCCCACTCATATTCGGTAGGTAAACGGAAATCTTCTGTATTCACCTCACTACCTTTGTAGGCGTTCCAAAGATTTGTACGCCACCAGCAAAAAGCACGCGCCATATGCCAGTTTATGCCTACTACTGGATAGTCGTCAAACGCTGGATGCCAAAAATAGTTACGCGTCATTGGCTCATTATAAGAATAAGCATAATCGCGTATCCAACACAAAGTATCAGGATAAACCTTTACTTTCTTTTTGAAGAATAAACTGCCACGCTTCACATTCTTGTTGGCTTGCTGCCAATCGCCATTATAGTTAGCGGCACGTTGCCAATCATATTCTTGATATTCAACAATGAACTTATCAACGTTCAATTCTTTTTTACCTTCAAACTTGTCTTGACCTTCGTAGAACAAAGCGGTGAGCGTTTCGTCTTCCCAGTCAATCTCTTGCTCCCAATCTATAACTTGCTTGCCATCGTCACTTTCAAGGTAATGGTCGAGTAGCGCGTGAGCCATCGAGTCGCGCACCCATTCGATGAATTGGCGGTACTCGTTGTTCGTGATTTCGGTATCATCCATGAAAAACCCTTGTATAGATACAGCTTTGGGTTTGTTCATATAGACGTTGTTCACGTCTTGGTCGCTGGCTCCAGCATGAAAAGTACCAGAGGGGATATAGACCATACCGTAGGGGTTAATCCCTTTCCAAGTGGGTCTGTCCTTTGCGCCGATAAGTTCACCGGTTTGCTTGCTTCCGCATGATGCAACAAGTAACCCAAGGGCAACCAGCATCAGAAGTGCTTTAGATTGTCTTTTCTTCATTGCTTTAAACGCTCGATTTTCCTTCATTATTTTTCTGAAAAGTAAGGTTGTTTTGTCAAAAAACGCCCAAATATAGATGGTTTGTGTAGAAACAAAAAATAAAATCGTGTAATCTTTTATTTTCGTGTTGTTATGTTTTTTTGAAATACTTCCTAAAAACGCAAGATTATCAAAAAATAGTATGTCGAAAATAAGATTTTTTCTATTTTAATGTGTTAAAATTGTTAAGGATTTATAGAAGTGTAAAAAGTTGAATATCAATTGCTTATAGTTCGTATTTTTATTAAATTAACCTAAAAAGTGTAAAAATCAATTTAAAACCGAGGGTTATATATGATGGGCGGTAATTTTCCCTTTCCAAATTCTTTGCCAAGATTGTATTGTAAGACTATCTCATGCGTCCCTTGTGTAGTTGATTTCAAAGCTGACATTGTAATATCATATGAGTATCCAAGCATAAGCTTTGGATTTAGTTGTATGCCCCCAAATGCTGCCAAAGCGTCCTGTGTATTTTTACTGTATCCTCTAAACGATGCCCCCAGAAAAATATTATCATTATAGCGGAAAAAAGTTGAAAAATCTATTTGTGTCTGTATGGCATCTGATTTTACCAATAATGAAGGGTGTACACTGATACTTTTTGACATATTGAAATGCACAACCGCCAACGCAAAATAATTCCGTTTCAAAGTCATTGTCAATTGTTGTTGCCCCGAAAGTGTTAATTTTGGCTCTGTCAAATTGGTCGTTGATATACCGCCTTCAAATTTTTCACTCTTATAATAGATACCCGCGTCAAATGTCGGTGTTATGCC
>JAYVKQ010000079.1:0-4331 GCA_043768285.1 Saprospiraceae bacterium
ATACATCTATTAGTACGCAAATTGGCACTTCTACCGATGTGGACTATTATAGAGTAACGACTTTAACGACTTCCCCTAAATTACAATTGACCTTGACCAATTTGCCTGCCAATTACAATTTGTATTTATATGCATCAAGGAATAATGGCAACATCGGCAATTTGATAACAAGCTCAACCAGCACGGGGATAGCCAATGAAACGATTACCTACAATACGCCGACTACGGGTAGGCTCTATTACGTTATCGTGCAAGGTTCTGGTGGCGCATTTTCAAATACGCAATGCTATACGCTAACGGCTAACACGAGTAGCACCAATTTCATTCGTCCGTTTGAAAATACGGCTAAAAATACTGAGGGGGGTATATCCACTGAAACGCTTGAGCTATTCCCTAACCCGACAAGTGCAGACGTGACTATCCGTTTCAACGCAAGCGAAGAAGCGGATTATACCGTACAAGTAGTAGATATTACGGGCAAAGAAGCGATTAGAAAAATTGCCAATTGCAACCAAGGCGATAATACCATCAATGTGCAGACAGATGTGTTAGCAAAAGGGATTTATTTCGTCAAAATTAGTAACGAAACGCAATCGGCAGTAGCGAAATTGGTTGTTGAGAAATAGAATAACGAACAAGTGGTTTAGGAAATTGATTTTGACCATATTTTTAATTTTTTGCAAAAAATTAAAAATATACTATAACTTCAGAGAAGTCTGATTAATTTAGATTGAATTGATTCTACAGTTCGGTATTTTTTTTGACGGGAAATAAAATTCTGTTTTCAGCACTACTTTAACAAAGCTTGGAACTTTGTTAAAGTTATATCCAATTCCTCTAAATAATATGTCATTAAAATTCTTAAAAAAAAGGCTAATATTTAGTTCTACTTTGGCACTCTAAAAATCCCGAAGGGTAGGCTGTCCAAAGTAGAATTAGGTATTTCTTAAAAATTACCGAACCATTATTTCTATTTTATCAAAAAAAAATGAAAAGAAAAGAAGATGAAAACAAAGCTTGTTTGTATATTTATCCAAATTTTAAACATTATTTAACAATTCAAATCTGTCAATGTAGTATTATATAACCTACATTTGCGTTCTAATAACTATCACCGACCAAACTTACAGCATTAACCCTTACAATAAACCAAGTGCATTGAACAAATAAAAATCAAACACAACACAATGAATGCTGTAACAACACTACACAAAGAACCTAAGCTATCGTCTGAACCTTATCAGAAAATTGATGCCCCAATGGGCGTACAAACCCATACACTACCGAATGGTTTGAGGCTCTATATGAGCGTGAATACCGACGAACCCCGCATACATACTAATATTGCCGTCCGTGCAGGTGCTAAAAACGACCCTTCTGATACTACAGGTTTGGCGCATTATCTTGAGCATATGATGTTTAAAGGCACATCGCATATTGGCTCTTTGGATTGGGATAAGGAAAGAGAACTACTGACAGCAATAGCTGAATTATACGAAAAACACCGTGCTGAAACCAATATTGAAGCCCGACAAGCCTATTATGCGCAAATAGATAGCCTATCCAATCAAGCCGCCAAATATGTAGCGGCTAATGAGTACGACAACTTGATTGGCTCACTTGGCGCACGCGGTACAAATGCTTTCACTTCGACTGAACAGACCGTTTACGTAGCGGATATTCCAAGCAATGAATTGGAAAAATGGTTTCAATTGGAGGCTGAACGCTTCAAAATGGTCGTTTTACGCTTATTTCATACCGAATTGGAGACCGTATATGAAGAATTTAATATCGGGCAAGATGAGGACAGACGCAAGGTATATCAAGCAATGATGGCTGCCCTTTTCCCCGCGCATCCATACGGTACGCAAACGATAATCGGCAAGGGCGAACATTTAAAAAATCCTTCGCATTACAATATACAAAAATTTTATAGCCAATATTATGTCCCTAATAATATGGCAATCGTGTTAGCTGGTGATTTTGAACCAAGCACAGTTATACGTTTTGCGGAAAAATACTTCGGTTCTTATGAGCCGAAGTATATCCCGCCTTTTACTTTCTCAGAACAGCCTCCCCTTCCTAATCGGACTCAAATTGACGTATTTGGACAACAAGCTCCCTACTTGCAAATGGCGTGGCGATTGGGTGGTGCGGCTACATTGGACGCAGACTTTGGCTATATGATTGCCGTAATGCTCTACAATCAGCAAGCGGGTTTGATGGATTTGAATTTGATGCAACAGCAACGTGTATTAGAAGCCAGTGCGTGGTTCCAAAATTCAAAAGATTATACAGTGCTGTCGCTCACTGGCAGACCGCGCGAGGGTCAGACTTTTGAAGAAGTAGAGAAACTATTATTAGAACAAATCACAAAATTGAAAAATGGTGATTTCCCAGATTGGTTGCTCGAAGCAGTGGTGACGGATTTTAAATACAGCCGTATCAAAAGCTTTGAAAACAATCAAAATCGGGCGAGTGCTATGACCGATGTGTTCGTTAAAGATATAGATTGGCAGATTTATGTGGCGCGTATTGAACGCATGAAGAATATCACTAAGCAGCAAGTGATGGACTTTGCCAATCTGCATTTCAATGACAATTATGTAGTAGCCTACAAACACGTTGGAGAAGATACATCTGTGATGAAGGTAGATAAACCTAAAATCACGCCTGTGCAACTCAATCGCGTGGATAGAACGGACTTTGCACAACAGTTTTTGGATAAAAAATCACCGCGTATCAAATCCGAATTCATTAATTTTCAAGAGGCTATCAAAACTTTACCCTTAAAAAACGGAATTGAATTGGACTATATTCACAACAAAACCAATGAGACTTTTTCGCTCTACTATATCTTCGAAATGGGTAGAAGTTCGGATAAAACTTTGGCTTTTGCTGTCAATTATCTCACGTTTTTGGGAACTAATATCTATACAGCTGCGCAACTGCAACAGGAGTTTTACAGATTAGGTTTGAACTTCGATGTATTCAGCAACGATGAACGCAGTTATGTGCTATTGAGTGGCTTGGAGGAAAATTTTGAAGAAGGATTGCATTTATTTGAACATATATTAAAAAATGCCATCGGCGACGAAGCCGCTTTGCATAATATGGTTGCCGATATATTGGCAAAAAGGGACAATGACAAAAAAGACAAACGCTTAATTTTAAGACACGCACTACACGACTACGCTGTTTACGGCAAAAAATCGCCTTTTAAGGATATTTTATCCGTAAAAACACTACAAAAACTAACCCCAAACCGTTTGGTGGCGAAAGTGAAATCGCTCACTAAATATCAACACCGCATATTTTATTATGGCGCAAAACCGATTGATACTGTTGCCGCAATTTTAAAAAAAGAACACCATACACCTACGAAACTAACCCCGACTTTGCCCAAAAAGCACTATTCCGAATTGGATATTGCTCAAGACAGTGTGTTGTTTGTGCACTACCCTATGGTGCAAACCGAGATAATGCTTATATCGAAAGGCACCCCTCAGTATGCACAGCCCGAGAGCATTATGTCGGTGTTGTTCAACAATTATTTTGGCTTGGGTATGTCGTCAATCGTGTTTCAAGAGATACGCGAAGCACGGGCTTTGGCATATGCAGCCAATGCCTATTGCAGCACGCCCGAAAAGCAAGATGAAGCGCATTATCTGCAAGCCTATGTCGGTACGCAACCCGATAAATTGCAAGATGCTATAACAGCAATGCACGATATTATGGACAATATGCCCCTATCAGAAGCGCAATTTGAACAAGCTAAGTTGTCGGTTTTAAAATCCGTTGAAAGTGAACGCATAACAAAATCCAGTATCTATTGGACTTTTGTGAGCAACAAAGACAAAGGTTTTGATTACGATTTCCGCAAGCCGTTGTACGAGACTATTAGCAAAGCCACGCTCGCAGATTTGGTTGCTTTTCATGCGCAATATATCAAAGGGCGGCATTTTACTTATCTCATTTTGGGCGATAGAGAACGTATTGATTTTGGTTTTCTGAAAAATATAGGTAAGGTCAAAGAGTTGCCACTTGATGAGATATTTGGGTATTGATATGTACCCCCTCAGTATTTTCTCAAAAAAAAATCCTTCTCTTTTTCTGAGGTCAAGGCAGTATAGGCATTCCATAAATCTTTATTGTCGAGTATCATCTTCACAGATTTTTAGGTTACAAATAATATTACTGTACAAATATGAAAGTTTTTTTGAAATTAGTAACGATTAAATAATAAGTTGGTCAAAAAATCTTGAAAAGATTAAATATGAATAGACAATCAGTGTATAGGTACAACAACTCCGAAGGAGTTGAATATCAAT
>JAYVKQ010000080.1:0-2623 GCA_043768285.1 Saprospiraceae bacterium
ATTATATATTGTATTTGTACAGATATATCAAAAGATGGCTTATTAGAAGGAGCCTCTAATGACCTCTATAAAAGTGTTATATCAGACTTTAAAGACCTCAAATTAATTGCTTCGGGTGGGGTTTCAAATATGTCTGATTTGGAACAATTGCGCGATATGGGTTGCTTTGCGGCTATTGTGGGCAAAGCGATTTATGAAGGTCGGGTGCAGTTGAAGGACTTGTATAAAATAAATACAGATTAAAAGTTGTAAACTATTTTAAAAATAAAATAATTTGTATTAATTTTGCGCATTGAAAAACAACGCTTAAATAGGATATGGCAAACAAACGATACGCAATTGTGGATATAGAAACCACAGGGGGCATAGCAAGCAAAGAAAAGATAACCGAAATCGCTATCGTGATACACGATGGCGAAAAAATTATTGATAGTTTTGAAACCCTGCTAAATCCCGAGCGGTCTATCCCCTACTATATCACAAATATTACGGGTATTTCGGACAATATGGTGGCTGCTGCACCCAAGTTTTATGAAGTAGCCAAGCAAATCGTGAAAATTACTGAGGGGGCAGTTTTTGTAGCGCATAATGTGCGTTTCGATTATTCTTTTATTCAAGAAGAATTTCGCCGATTGGGTTTTAGCTACGTTCGCAAACAACTCTGCACCGTGCGCATGAGTCGCCAAGCCTTTCCTGGTTTAAAATCCTACGCGCTGGGCAATTTAATCAAGCATTTTAATATAAAAGTGCGTGACCGACACCGTGCTATGGCAGATGTAATGGCAACAGTTGATGTTTTTCAGCGTATTTTATCTAAAGAAGAAAACATTGAAGGAGTAAAAGATTTAATAAACAAAGGCATCAAAGAAAACCAGTTACCTAATGGCATTTCCCTTGAAAAACTGCACATATTACCCGAAAAATGCGGTATTTACTACTTTTATGATGCTAATGGCGAAGTGGTGTATGTTGGTAAAAGCATCAATATTCAGAAGCGTATTTTTGAGCATTTTAATGATAGAACCCCCAAAGGTGATAAGCTGCAACAGCACGTTCATGACATCAGTTTTGAAATAACGGGCAGCGAATTGACCGCACTCCTACTCGAAGATTACGAAATAAAACGCCTAAAACCCGACATCAATAAGGCGCAACGCAAGACATTTTTCCCTTACTGTGTGTATAGTTTCAAAGATGAAAAAGGCTATATCCGTTTTCATGCCGTCAAAAATGTAACGGCTGTGCGGAAAAAAAACACGGTTTTGCATGAGTTTTTAAAGCTGATGGATGCTAAAAGTTATCTGAAAGCCGTAGCGCGTAGGTATGAATTGTGCGATAAGTTGTTAGAACCCCTCAATACTGAGGGGGGGTGCTTTCACAGACAAATTGGGCAGTGCAAAGGCGCGTGTTTGGGTGAAGAAATGGCAGCCGATTATAATGAACGCGCTCAAACGGCTATTGAAGCCATGAACACTCAATTTGAATACGATTTTTTCATCATTGATACGGGCAGAACGCCAGATGAACGCGCTGTCGTGTTGGTACAAGACGGACACTACAAAGGTTTTGGCTATATTGATTATGACAGCATTACAGTTGAAGATTTATTTGAATGTATTAAAAAATATCCTAAAAGTGCGGATTGTAATAAGGTCATAAGGCAATATTTAATGCAAAATAAAGGGGTTAAAATTGTGAAGATTTAATATACTTTTGCGCACTTTTTCTTAGAAACTGTTTTAAAAAAAAATGAAATATCTAATAGCAGGATTGGGCAATATTGGTAGCGATTATGAAAGCACGCGCCACAATGTTGGCTTTGAAGTAGTGAATGCGCTGGCAAAAGAATTTGATGTGGCTTTTAAGCTCGATACTCAAGCATTTGTTGCTGAATTTAAGCACAAAGGGCGTACTTTTGTCTTAATAAAACCCACGACATATATGAATTTGAGTGGTAAAGCGGTGCGTTATTGGCTTAACAAACACAACATTCCGAAAGAAAATCTGTTGGTCGTTTTAGATGATTTGGCTCTGCCTTTTGGCAAACAACGCCTACGCCCTGGTGGTAATACGGGCGGTCACAATGGCTTAAAAGATATTGATGCTATGCTCGGCGACAACAATTATGCAAGGCTGCGCATTGGCATTGGTGACGATTTTAACAAAGGCAAACAGGTGGATTATGTACTCGGCAAATGGACGATTGACGAAGGTATTGAGCTTCAAAATATCATTAAATATGCTTGCGATACCATCAAGGCATTTGGGACAATCGGTACTCAATTGACCATGACACGATTTAATAAAAAATAATTGGAGATTTGAGATAAGGAACGTCAAATTAATAAACTTACATTTTATCATAGGAAATACCCGTAAAAGAATGTAAATTTATTCCTGTCTCATTCCTAAGGGACGAGAAAAAAAACAAAGTACCCATTTTAATAATTCTATTTCCTTTACTCTGCGTTGAATTGCTTTTAAATAATCTATTATTTCTCAATCAATTCGTCTTGATTAAAGAAAATACAATCATCAATATAGGTATTTTATTTTTCCCCTCGTCCCTAAATGGGCATAAAAAAGACGTTGTGATAGAAAATCACAACGTCTTTTTTATGCC
>JAYVKQ010000081.1:0-3099 GCA_043768285.1 Saprospiraceae bacterium
CCAAAAGATGTGTCTGAATTTGATGCTACGGGTTTGACCCCTTATTATATTGACGATTTTAACGCCCCTTTTGTGGGGGAAAGTGCCGTAAAATTTGTGCTTGAATTGCGTGAAAAACACCCCCTCAGTATCAACGGCACTATTTTGTTAATTGGTGAAATAAAGCACGTAATTCTCCCCGAAGATGCAATACAAACCGATGGTTTTGTAGATATTGAAAAAGCGGGAACGGTGACGTGCAGTGGCTTAGATAGCTACCACACCACGCATCGTTTAGCTCGTTTGACTTACGCCAAACCTGATAGTTTTCCGAATGAAATAACCTTGAGATGAATTCAGATTTTTGAAAACTTTTATTAAAATTAATTGTTTAAAAAATAAAAATCTTAATTATGTTAAAAAAATTCACAACTTCTGACAAGTTATTAATGTTCTCCGCACTTCTTTCACTTATATACGCTGAAACTTCGTGGTTCTTAGGTGAAAGAGAAATTGCCCTTTTCGTAGGTCTTTGGGTTCCATCAATCCTCGGATTCGGTATCTATTTAAAATTAATAAAGAACGATAAAAATGACTAACCTGCTACCATATTTTGCTGGGCTAATTGCCCTTCTGTTTGGCATAGGATTTTATTTCGGCTTGAAGGAATTCCAGAAATTGGGTAAATAAAATTATCAAGCGGCTAAATAAAAACTGACATTTAGACAATTTCTATTTTATCTCATAAGTAAGGTCGTCTTTATGATGTCAGACACTTCACAAAGTTATGTATCCTATACATTATTTAAAGGTATAAAGATGTGAACAACCCACAGGCTTATACTGGTGGCATGGGTTAATTAAACAGAAAAAAATGATAGTCATAATCGGAGCAGGTATTGCGGGGTTAACATGTGCAAAATATTTGAAAGACAAGAGCATCGAAGCCACCATTTTAGAAGCTTCATTCGGCATTGGTGGGCGAGTACGCACCGATATTGTCGAAGGATTTAAGTTGGATAGGGGCTTTCAGGTGCTTTTGACGTCTTATCCAGAAGCGCAAAAACTGTTGAATTACAACGAGTTACGATTCAGAAAATTGCCTTCGGGCGCCTGTATTCGGCAAGGCAACTCATTTTCTGTTATGCCCAATCCGTTAAAAAATTTTGCAACCGCACCGCAAGCCTTGTTTGCGCCCGTAGGTAGCCTTTGGGATAAATTAAAGGTTTTACAACTTAATTTGAGCCTAAAAAATGCACCCGAACCCACGTCCGTTAATTCGATAGACAAACAAAGTACGCTCGATTTTTTGAAAGAATATGGTTATTCAGATACTATTATTAACCGTTTTTTTAGACCTTTTTTTAGAGGTGTTTTTCTTGAAAAAGACCTAAAAACGGATGCGCATTTTTTTAAATTCCTTTTTAGCCAATTTGCAAAAGGGGATGTAGTTGTACCCGAAAACGGGATGCAAGCTATTGCAGAACAAATTGCAGCCCACCTTTCCCCGCATCAAATTCGACTGAACACAGCGGTTGAAAAGGTCGTAGGTAATACCATTTTTCTTGAAAATGGCGAAACGATTGAAGCCGATAAAATTATATTGGCTACCAACGCCAGCGCAACCGCACGAATATTAGGTGAAAAACCCCGATTCTCATTTAACACAACAGACTGTTTGTATTTTTACAGCGACTTACCTCTTTCTATTTTCAGCAAACCTTACCTCATTATTAATGCTAATAACAACGAATTAATTGATCATTTGGTGGTCATGTCCGACTTTGCGCCCTCCTACGCGCCCGTCGGCAAAACGTTGATTTCTGTAAGTTTAGTCGGCAAGAACGGTTATTCAGAGCAGGATTTAATAGAAAAAGTAGAAATAGAATTGTTCAACTGGTTTGGTAGCAAACACCATTGGAAACACCTACGCACTTATCGGATACCCGAAGCCCTACCCCAATATTTTCAAGCACCGCCACTTACCAACACCTTGAAAATCAACGATTTTATGTATCGTTGCGGCGATTATATGGCATATCCTTCCTTGAATGCCGCCATGAAAACGGGGCGAGAAGTTGCTGAAATGTTGAGTGCAGAAAAACAATAAAATGAAGAAGCCTATTTAACCAAAAAATTCAAACTTCCAATATCGCGTGCCGCAGGATCTTTTGGGCAGCGGCTTTTGATATTCATAATATTCACGACCGTACCCGCTTCCAGAGTTTTAAAACGTTGTCTTAAAATACTCGGAAAATCGCTACCTACTACTTTGTATTGAACAGGGTCATCGCGACGTGGTATGACTAACACGTCATAGCTCTCCACATTACACACAGCATCAAAATCAAAATCGGGCAATATGGCTTTGATACTCGTTGCTTCTTTCAAAGCCGTCAAGGAAAGGGATTTTGTCTTTGTGGTATTATCTTGGGCATAACTGAATTGGGCGCATAGTATTAGCGCGGCGAAAAGCATGTGTTGTTTCATTGTTAAAATTGTTTTAAATTAAAAAAATGAGGTGGTTTTATTATTTAACACATAGGTATATAGGACACATAGTTTTTTTAGCATAATTAATACTCAACTTTTTATTATTAGTGCTCAAAAAGTTTTATTTATATTATAACATACTGATTTTCAATATGTTATAATACTTTTCGACAAAGGTTTAGTAAACTTAAAATTATTTTTTTTTGAAAAAAAAATAATTTTAAGTTTACTAAACCTACGCACAAAACATTTATACGCTATTTACCAAAATCCTTTGAACACTAATGACTTTGTAACTACTTAGGTTATTCCAAATTCCCGAAGGGAATTTTTTAGAGTACCAAAGTAGAATACAAAAACTGCGATAATTTGCTGTATATTGCAAGCCTTTTGTTTTTTAACATATACATTCTAAAGATATGCTTATCAAAATCCTAATCGTTTTCATTACTATATTAGGCGCGTCCTATGCTTGGTTAACATATGACAATCAAGATATAGCACTTAAAGATTATCCGCGCCTTTCTGATACTACTCGTTTGAAAAACGACCTATTGACCATTACCAAAACACCAAAGCCACGTACCTATCGCCACCCCGATATATTGGATAATGTGGCAGCATATA
>JAYVKQ010000082.1:0-3129 GCA_043768285.1 Saprospiraceae bacterium
TATCCGTAGCGCAAGGGTCTATGCGCGTGACGGTTACTGTAAAACTGCATGGTATCGCTGCATTGCCTTTTGCATCAGTTGCATTATAAGTGACGGTTGTTACACCAATTGGGAACGCTGCACCTGATACATATGTGCTTGATACTGAGGGGGTGCCGCAATTATCTGTCGCCGTGGGAGCTACCCATGTTGCTACTGCCGTAGTTGCTGTTACGGTTGCCGTTTGTACACTGATATTCGCAGGGCAATTGGCAAATATTGGCTTTTCGGTATCCGTAGCGCAAGGGTCAACGGCAGAATTAATAGTAACAACCCCGTTATGTGGATACACATTTATCAAAAGCGTATTGCCCGAGCGCGTGTAAGGAACAGCTACACCATTTTGAAAAGCAGTAGCCGATAATGCACCAGTAATACCCGTCACATCTACCTTGAGCGTAATAGGCGTTGTAAATACAGAGGGGTCGAATAAACTGGGTTTAACGCCCTTGAGTTTTGAAATATCTTGAGCAAAAGCAATAGCAATAATACCTGTTTGGGCATTAAAAGCCAGTGTCGGTTGATAGACTTCTCGCTGCATTTTGTAAGTCATAACTTCCGTGTTAGTAGCCGACCATACCAAATTAGCATCCATTTTCGTCTTTAAAAAATTCAAATGGCTCGTATAATCAGGCACACTAATACGCCCCCAAGAGTTCTCTTCGGGACCTGTACCCACTTCATGAAACTCTCTCATGACATAGCTACCCGTATTGATAGCTTCATCTACAGCAGCATTCAATTGAGCAACAGTCGTCTGATTACCGGGTCCATACACATAAAAGTGCAGATAAAAAGGCTCTGTAAAATCAGGTTCATTTACTATTTCGCGCAAACCACTGCGCCCACCCAAATAATTGAGGGAATTTGCCAAAAAATCATTGGCTTCGCTCGTAAAACGGTCGTAAGGAAAAATGAAAAAGCGGGCTTTTTTACCCGTATTTTGCAAAATAAGGTTGTCAGAAAGAGTTAATTCAGTAGCAAAGTCAGCCGCCGAAAAAGTAGGACCTGTACCACAACCATAGTCAGCAGTTCTACAATTGGTAGCTTTAGGGCTACATACCGCACAATCGTGGTTATGACTATGGTTGATGCACTCATGCCCTTGCGCAATCATAGCGCGTGCTTGGGCCCATTCGGTATCATCGCAAATACTCGTGATAGCACCAAAAGAAAACTTTATACCTCTTTGGTTTGCAATAGGAAAAGCATATTGATACACGCCAGGTGTGTTGCCCCAATCATCGTGAATTATGGTATAAGCAGATTTGCGATCATCTTTCCATGTCGTGATAGATGCATTAGGTGATTGAGCTGAAAGGTTGGAAAAAGTTAGGAAAAGGATAAAGGCTACGAGCCATTGGTTCGCAGCAAAGTGTTTGTTTAACATAGTTCAAGTTTTGAATAAGAGGTTGTGGCAAAGGGGGGAAGATTGCTCAATCCTCAAATGATATGGAATATAAGTTACAGTTATATAAATGAAAAATTCGCAAGCTAATATTGCTATAAATAGTAAAACACATACAAAGATAAGAGCAAATCCTCTTTAATCCAATATTTCATGCTGGTAGAAAAAGAGTATTTTTGAGATTAAAATTATTTATTATGCTTATTTTTTCACGTTTTTCTTAAATAAAGTTTACACCACTTATAATATCCATTAACCCAACACCGACGGAAGGTACGGGCATCATGCTTGTCTCATTTCTGTTTGCAAAACCCTTTTTAATATACATCCAATAAAAAAAGCCTGCGTATAAACACAGGCTTGATTGATAAGATATAAAATACTTCATATTTCATACTTCATACTTCATACTTCATATTTCATACTTCATACTTCATACTTCATACTTCATACTTTAAAGAAACTATCTATTTTTTGCAGAAGTCACATTCGGATAATTGCGTTCGAACTTCGTCCACGGCATCCGTTTATGGTACTCACTACCAAAATATGCCAGTATCTTTTCGAATTGGTCAGGCATTTTGAACCCTTGCAAGGCTTGAATGACTTTCAAATCTTCGTCTAAAAACACAATAGTCGGGAACGACGTTTGGTTATTCACCAATTCCATCGCCAATTCGTTATAGCCGACATTACCTTGTTGCACATAATGATATGTTTTATTTCTAAAACTTATATTATTATGTTCTTCATAATCTAAGCGTACAGGAATAAAATTTTCGTTCACATATTTCACAATTTGTTGGTGCGAGAACGTATTTTTATCCATTGCTTTGCAATTGTTACACCACTTGGTATAAACATCAATTACGATTTTGCGTTTTTCTTTTTTCGCAATCGCTTCTGCCTGTTCGATAGTGTACCATTTAATGGTTTCCATCTGAGCAGAAAGGGGGGCAGTTATCAATAGAGCAACTGCAATTAGAACGGTGTTAAGTGTGTGATAGCTTCTCATCAATTCTGAATAAGTTTTAATTTGTAAGTTTCGTACGACAAAGAAACAAAGAATAGACGTAACCTACAAGTATCAAGGCACACTATTCTTTTACTTTAAGAAAACTTTAACGGCAAACGTTATGGTGGCTTCCTGTTGTGTTAAAAATTAACGTTTCTTTGAGCGTCCAAAACAACCAATCATGGATTATAATAGTTTAATATCCGTGCATGATTTATGCCAATCGAATTTCATATTTTATAAAATATTATAAATCAATTATTTATACATGAAACTCACGCTCGGTTTTTCCCCTTGCCCCAACGACACTTTTATTTTTGATGCCATGATACACGGTAAGATAGATACTGAAGGGCTATCCTTCGATGTCGTGATGGAGGATGTAGAAGCATTAAATATGCGGGCTATGCGTAAGGAATTGGCTATCACAAAATTAAGCTATCATGCCTTCGCATATTTGGTCAACGACTACGCACTCCTGCAATCGGGCAGTGCTTTAGGCAAGGGCGTAGGTCCGCTTTTGATAGCCAAAGACGTAGCTGTTTTAGAGAACTTGGATACCGCAACCATAGCCATTCCTGGGCGATATACCACTGCCAATTTCTTATGTAGCTTGGCATTTCCAACTGCACAAAAAAAAATTGAAATTATTTTTCACGAAATTGAA
>JAYVKQ010000083.1:0-2383 GCA_043768285.1 Saprospiraceae bacterium
TTCTAATTTCGATTTTTCGCAATGTGCCGTATCCGCAAGCGCGGCATAAGCGGCGGCGATGGAGACATTGCTAACACCCGCATTTGCCCATGCTTGATATTTACTCATATTAGTAATCGTTTCCTCCTGCGCAATCGCATAACCGATGCGCAAACCCGCCATACCGTATATTTTTGAAAACGTTTTAGCAATAATCAAGTTTGGAAACTCCGCTACCATATCCGATACTGAGGGGGCATCGGCGTACTCGGTATAAGCCTCGTCAATGACCATATAACTATTGGGCGCGTGTTTGCGGATAAAACTGCGGTGGTCGGCATCGTTCAGAACCGTTCCAGTGGGGTTGTTGGGGTTGCAGATATAGATAAATCTCGTTTTATCATTCACAGCATCGCTCATGCGGTTGAGGTCGTGGCTCATTGTTTTATCCAACGGTATCCATTGCACATCAAGCCCGACACGCTCGGCAGGTTTGAGCCATATTTTAAACGTTGGGTCAGCAGCAACGAGATTACCCTTACCCCGTTCGGCAGCCAAAAAGGTGGACAACGCCAATATTTCCGAAGAACCACTGCCTATCAATATCTGGGTGTCCTTTACTTTGTGCATTTTTGCTAACGCGGCTTTAAATTCCGCAATCATTGGCAAGGCGTAGCGATTACCTTTGGTCAATTGCTCCGTCATGGCTTTGATAGCCAACGGCGAAGCCCCATATGGATTCTCATTTTGGCTAATTTTTATAGGTTCGCCCGCAAATTGCCGTAAAGCTATTGGCATACTGTGCATATCGGGTATAGGGGCTATCATCGCACCGAGCAACGCGGCACTGTTGCGCAACCATTCACGTCTATTGACCATGTTATTTGATTTTTTAAAGTGGTGAATGACAAAGATAAACAGAATTTATGTTTTAATAAAAAATAAAATTAGACGCATATTAAAAAGGCGTTTCTAAATTTTTGTAAAAAATGGGGCTACAAGAATAGACCAATTCGATTGATATTTACCTACATTTGCCCTCTAAATCTACTTGACGCATGAAAGAATTTGTATATCTCAATGGCAACATCATAGACAGCCAAAACGCTCATTTGCACGTTACAGACCTCGCATTACTGAGGGGGTATGGCGTTTTCGATTTTTTTAGAGCCATCGAAGGCAAGCCCATTTTTATGGAAGAACATTTAGATAGATTCGAGGCTTCTACCCAAAAAATGAACCTACTACTACCCTACTCCCGCGACCATATTAGGGATAATATTTTAGAAATAGTAAAACTCAATCCGCATAAACTATTGGGTATCAAGCTGATATGCACTGGTGGCTATTCTGTTGATGGCTATTCACCAACTACGCCAAACCTCATTATGCTCGGTAAACCCTTCGCCATGCAACCTACTGAGAAACGGTTGAAATTAATGACAGTCAAGCATATCAGAGAGTTGGCAGAAGTAAAAACCTTGAACTATATTGTCCCCATTTATCACCTACCGCAGATGCGTGCAGTGCAAGCTGATGATGTTTTATATCACTATAATGGTTACATTTCTGAAAGCTCGCGTAGTAATGTTTTTATCGTAAAAGGTGATAAAATCATCACACCAAAGAGCCATATACTGAGGGGTATCACCCGAAGCAATATTTTACAAACTGCAAAACTGCATTTTGACGTAGAGGAAAGAAATATCCGTTTGAAAGAAGTTTGGGAAGCTGATGAGGTGTTTATATCGGGCAGCACAAAGCGCGTAACGAGTGTAGAATATGTTGATAATCAACAATTTAAGAGTAGAAAAACAACAGATAAACTCTTAGAATTATTACTTAAAAAAGAGAAAGAATAATTCTACTTTGGCACTTTAGAAATTATAAAAACTCAAGAAGGTTTTTGATTTTCTTTTTATAAAAAAATTGAAAATTTTTTATAAAAAAGAAAATCAAAAACACCCCTCCCGTTCTGCCAAGTGGGAAAAAAATCGTAGTTTTTTTAGAGTGCCAAAGTAGAAATAAGTAGCTGTACGAAAATAAATATACTCAGCAATTCTGCATATGACATACTTGGAACATAGTTAACGCTAATTTATTTAAGTCTTATTGGAAAAAAATCAATGTAAACCCGTTTTGTCAGTATCATCCGTAATGCTCATTTGTCACATAAGAAATGTTGTTTAAAACTTTTTATCACTAAAAGTAACAATCAAATGTAGCTATCGTACAATTAAAAACAAGAAAGAAACTATATTGTTAAATGAAAACTTATCCTAATGTTAATTGTACCTCAATTAACACTTAGATTCAAATTAGAAGTGCAACTTTTTTGCGAAAAAAAATAGGTCAGAGTGAGTACCTATCTTTGCTTCGCTAAAAGTTGAAAGATGAAAAAAAA
>JAYVKQ010000084.1:0-2312 GCA_043768285.1 Saprospiraceae bacterium
TCATAACTCATACTTCATAACTCATAACTCATACTTTATCAATCCTCGCTCTCCACCGTCTTTGATTTCTTTTTGCTCTTATTTTTCACCGATTTCCCATTCACATTTATATCTGAACTATCAATCACACTGTTAATATCATCCATCGTAAACTTCCCTTCCACGCTCACCATCACAAAATCGCCTTGTTTTTCAGATACAAGTACAACGAAATGACGGATAAAATCCTTGCTTTCTTGCATCAATATCCGTACATTGTCGCCATCTGAGCGTACGGTCATCAATTCATCAAAGCCTTCTTTACGAATATCGGTCATAAATGTCTGAAAATCAGCCTTATCCGAAGTATGCGTATCTTCGATAGTCACGATGCGCAAATGACTGATTTTACGGCTGATTTTCTTAATATCCACGCCATCTAAGTCATCTTCGTCCACAAAATTGGTTCCGACTCGCACCAACCAACCGGGTATGTTTACGTCTATGCGCTCACATTCGCGGTTGGCGCGTTTCATTTTGCGTACCAATCGGTCAATACTTTCGGTTTGCGCAAAAATCATTTGACCCATACATAAAGCTAAGGCAATAATTGTTAATTTTTTCATTGCATAAAATTTTAAAATTGAAAGGAAATTTTAAATGAGTAAAATAAAATGAAGGTAACAGTGGTTTAGGAAACTGATTTTGAATGATTTTTTATTTTTTTTGAAAAAAAATAAAAAATCATTCAAAATCAGTTTCCTAAACCGCATCTTCAAATAATGACAAATAATGAATTGATTATCAAAATATTATCCATTATAAATTGTAAATTGCCCATTGAATTTAATCGTTTTTCTTCAGCTTTTTTAGGTGTTCTGCACCGTCAATATCTATTTTATTAGACAGTTTTGAAATCTTATCCAAACTGATATTGCCAATAAAACTAATCAATGTAAACTCATCTTTCTCGCCTACCAGCATCAGCAATTCAGAGATAATGCCATTGTTTTCCTTTGTCCAAAAGCGCACATTTTCGTCTTTATCGCGGACGGACATGAGTAACTCATATTCATTTGTTTTGAAGGTATTAATGGCTTCTTTGAAGTATTGCAAGCCATTGTGGTCAGCTTGCAAAATCCGCAGACCGCGCAAATCTTGTAGCACTTCTTTAATGTCCTGCCCTTCCTTATCCTTCAAATTTAATTTTGAAATCATTTGAAACATCTTGGGCGTGATATACACGATTGTGAATTTTTCATCGTCCATATATTTTTCAAAATACTTCGTTATAGCATCTTCTTGAGCCCAAATACTGAGGGGGGTAAGCAATATACCCACAAACAATACTATCATGCTTTTTTTAATTTTTTGACTATTCATCGTGCGTTATTTTTAATGTTAAAATTTTAAATTATTGATAATCAATGTTTTATAATCGTACTTTATAATAATATAGCAGTGGTTTAGGAAACTGATTTTGAATGATTTTGATTTTTTTTGCAAAAAAAAATCAAAATCATTCAAAATCAGTTTCCTAAACCGCATTTTAACAAAATAAATGTCCTGTTATTCTGTCTATTATTCAGGCACAATTTTATCCAACTCCTTACTCGCTTTCTGTACTTTCCTAAGCCCCTGCATTGCTTCATCATTTCCTTTTTTCATTTTTTTAGACACTTTTTTGAGGGCAGCCTGCACTTCGGCAAAGGCTTTTTCGGGGTCGTCATTTTCATCATATATGGTGACGCGGCTGTTTTCGACAAGCGTTTTTGTATTGGTTTTATAGAGCTTATCAATCAAAAAGAAACTACCTACGCCTAATATCAATATAGCCGCCGCCGATTTCCACCACAAACCACTACCGCGCACAACTTTCATCACAGGCTTAGATTTAGGTATATTCAATATTGCATAAGTCGCTGATTGTGAAAGTGTTATCTCTTTTTCTTTTTTAAAAAATTGGAAAAGCGGTTGGTATTGCTTAAAGTCGTCAGCAATAATATCACCGTTGAAATAACTACCCAGTGCGTTTTCTTCTTCAATAGTCGTTTCGCCATCGAAGTATTTTTCGAGTAATATTTTTATTTGTTCGTTTGACATATTTATTTAATGTATAGTTGATAATTTATAATGCTTAGATTCAAATTAGAAGTGCAACTTTTTTGCGAAAAAAAATAGGTCAGAGTGAGTACCTATCTTTGCTTCGCTAAAAGTTGAAAGATGAAAAAAAACTACGCACAACTGACCCTTGCACAAAGATACGAAATACAATTACTTCGACAACAAGGCAAAGGACAAAAAGAAATAGCCATGTCAATAAGCGTGAGTAA
>JAYVKQ010000085.1:0-2612 GCA_043768285.1 Saprospiraceae bacterium
CGAAATTTATAATACGTTTTCATAAACGTAAGGGTCGCCCGTTTTATGGTATCTTCACTTAGAAATTGCAAGTGTATAGTATTTTACTTTTATGATGTAAGTGCTCTGTGGGGGTTAATATCAAGGTATAAAATTAGTATATATAATGATATTATAAAAATATTTTTTCCTAAGTGGCTGAAAATTCGAGGTTTAGGTCAAAATTATCTATTATAAGGTAGTTTTGTTATTAAATATTCGTGTAATAAGTGCTACAAAGTGGATAAATTTAACAACTTTAAATGTATTACGTTGTGTACAAATGCTAATTGCGGGGATTTCGTAAGTGGTTTTGGAAACTGAAAATATTTTTCCAAAAAAAATATTTTCAGTTTCCAAAACCTTAATCTTTAGAATTTTTACGCTTCTTCCAAAAACGGATAGCGATAATCCGTTGGTGGCACAAACGTTTCCTTTATCGTGCGTGGCGATAACCAACGATATAAATTCAGCACCGAACCTGCTTTATCATTCGTACCACTCATCCGTGCGCCGCCGAAAGGTTGTTGCCCAACAACTGCGCCCGTGGGTTTATCATTGATATAGAAATTTCCCGCCGCGTGGCGCAATGTGTCGAAAGCAATATTAATGGCATGGCGGTCTTGGGCAAATATAGAACCCGTCAAAGCATAGGGTGAGGTATTGTCCAATATCTCTAAAGTTTTTTCAAAGTCTTTGTCGTTATAGACATATATACTCAAAACGGGTCCGAAAATCTCCTCGCACATCGTCCGATACTGAGGGGTCTTGGCTTCAATCACGGTAGGCTCTACGAAATAGCCTTTGCTTTTGTCACAGTTGCCCCCTATTAATATATCGGCTTGGTCTGATTTTTTTGCATCGGCTAAATAAGCGGCAATTTTATCAAAAGAACGTTCATCAATGACGGCATTTACGAAATTGGTAAAGTCTTCAGTTGTACCCATTTTGAACGATTTAATATCATCTAAAAGGTATTTTTTCACTTCTTTCCAAAGCGATTTTGGTATATAGGCTCTTGAAGCCGCCGAGCATTTTTGACCTTGATATTCAAATGCGCCACGACTCAGTGCTGTTGCCAAAGCCTTAGCGTCAGCCGATGGATGCGCCATGACAAAATCTTTACCGCCCGTTTCGCCAACAATGCGCGGATACGTCTTATAATTTGGTAGATTTTGGGCAATAGTGAGCCATAATTGGTTAAAAATTTTTGTGCTGCCTGTAAAGTGCAAACCTGCAAAATCGCGGTGTTTTAATATCACCTCTCCTGCCGTTGGTCCATCTACATAAACCAAATTGATAACACCATCAGGCAAGCCCGCTTCTTCCAAAATTTCCATAATCACATGGGCAGAGTATATCTGCGAATCGGCTGGTTTCCAGACCACCACATTGCCACACATGGCTGGGGCGGCTGGCAAATTGCCGGCAATAGCTGTAAAATTAAATGGTGATAAGGCAAACACAAAACCTTCCAAAGCGCGGTATTCTGTGCGGTTCCAAATACCCGCCGAGCTATTGGGTTGTTGGGCATATATATCTGTCAAAAACTGAACATTAAAACGCCAAAAATCCACCAATTCCGCAATACAATCTATCTCCGCTTGGTAAGCATTTTTGGATTGGCAGAGCATCGTAGCCGCCATCATTTTGGCACGATAAGGACCGCTTAGTAAGTCCGCCGCTTTTAGGAATATGGCAGCCCGATCTTGCCAAGCCATTGATTCCCAAGCACTTCGGGCTTTTAAAGCTGCGTCAATAGCCATCGAAACGTGTTCAGCTGTGCCACGATTAAAATAGCCTAATGTATGGCTCGTTTCGTGTGGCGGGTGCATAGATACCTTATCGGTAGTCGTGATATGCTTGCCGCCAATATACATCGGCACATCTATTTGCTTAGATTTTGCAATGTGTAAAGCCGCTTTCAAAGCCGCTTTTTCGGGCGAATTGGGTCTGTATCCCAAGACCGTTTCGTTTACTGCCTTAGGTGTATGGTATGTTGCGTTAGACATATATAATTTGGTTAGTTTTATAAAACAATACAAGTAATAGGTTCAAATCCAATAAATCCGTTAGGTTTTGCACGTTTATAGGTAAAACGAAAGAAACAACGCCCTGAATTCGTTAGGATTCGCTCATAAAAAGGCAATAACCGTTTGAATCCTATCGAATTCAGTTTACTTATCGCAGATTTACCTATAAACATGCAAATCCTAACGGATTTGTTGGACTTGAACCTATTATTCGCATTGTTATTTAACAATAACAGTTTTGCCATTAAAAACGATAGTAAAGCCCACTCGAATTTTATTCCGTTTGCGGGTTTCAACCACACCATTTACAACAACATCGCCATTGGTAATAAAGGTATTGGCTTCGCCACCCGAATTGACCCAACCTACTATTTTCATCAATTGGTTCAATTCAATATAGTCATTTTCTTTCAATTCAAACTCGACTGGCTTCATATTTTTTGTTTTAAAATCGAGGTCAAACATAAGGAAGTCTTCGGGAATATTGAATGTAAAAGGCTAAAATTTAGATATAATAATAAAAAAGTGTCAGCCGTTATGAAAACGACTGACACCAGTACC
>JAYVKQ010000086.1:0-2354 GCA_043768285.1 Saprospiraceae bacterium
TCAAGAAGGTTTTTGATTTTCTTTTTATAAAAAATTGTAAATTTTTATAAAAAGAAAATCAAAAACACCCCCCCCGTTCTGCCAAGGTGTGAAAACAAAATGTAGTTTTTTTTAGAGTGCCAAAGTAGAATTAAATAGATTAAAATACTGAGGGGGTATTACCTAACAATCGAAACATCGCCCACAAAACGTTTGATAGTACCATCGGTCAATAATACATCAATGCTACCGTTGTATTTGTTCTTCAAGAGCATCATGTACTGATTGCTGCCCTTGTTTTTTTAGAAAATTATGATACATCACATCGCTTGCACAATCAGCACCTTGTTGCCCCAATCCCTGCAAAGTTGATTGTTCTACGACTTGCCCGTTGATAAAAAAGGAAGACAATATGAATAAAAAGAGGCAGCCTAAACGAGAAATAGAGTTGTTTAGCATAACCAATTAGTAGTTTGAAGAGAGGTAATGAGCATTATTATGGGTGAAAAATATAGTCAAAATGGGTGAAAATATTTATAATCAAGCTGAAAGTATGACTGAGAGGGTATATCGAATTAGCCTTTTTGTATAATTTTATCAATCGCACGATTGAAATCATCGGACACTTTTGTAAAATAAATACTTAAGCCAAACACAATCGTCACAACCAAACCTTTTATAAAGATAGTCAAAAAGGGAGTAAACATTGTCGGTATATACCAAGCAATAAGCCATGAGACAAAAGCCATGCCTATTGGAATAAGCATTGTTAATGATAGCGGCTGCATATTGAATTTATTTTTGATAAACAGCAACCTCCATGAATTGATGATAGTAATAGAAAGGAGTGTTGCTAATGCAGAACCTTCAATGCCATATCGGGGGATAAGCACAATATTCAAGATAGTATTTAAAATAGCCATCGCTAAAAAAGAAATAAAATTGAAACGGTAATGCGGCGATAGTGTGATAATTTCGGTATTAGGTCCCGTTGCCATATCCATCACACGCGATAATCCCAATATCAAAATGACATATTTACCTTCTCTAAAAACAGCCGCATTTTTAGGCATCAAATCAAATAAGGCATCAGCACAAGCCCAAGTGCCTGCCAATATATACGCGCCAACAATCAACTGTATCAAAGCACTTTTTCGATAAATTTCAGCAACGTGTTCCATCCGATTGGCTTTAATGGATTCTGAAATAAGGGGTGCCGCAATACCTGATAATGCCTTGCGTGGTACATCAATGGCTTCTGAAATAAAAAAGCCAAAACTGAAAACAGCCGTTCGTTCAAAACCTAATATGAACGCAATCAAAATTTGGTCTATGCGCGTCGCCATTATGCTACCCAATGTGACAAAGATATTAAACCCAGAATAATCTATAATTTTCTTGAATTGACTTTGAATAAGTACCCCCCTCAGTATTGGAAGACTCAAATCAAGTTTTTTTAGAAAAAATAGATACCCAACTAAGCCAATAACCATCAGTACCAAAGTAATAGTTAATCCTTTGAAAATACCAGCAAAACTTATCAATCCATAGGCAAATGCTATTACTAATAAGGGTTGTGTAATTTTTATAAGTAGATTTTGAAAAATAGAAGGTACTACAATTCTGTTAAAATTAGAGGACATGGAGTGATATAAATTGGCAAGTGCTATACAAATTGTGAATACCAAAATGTAGGGTAAAGAGTTGATAAAATGTATTTTCTCACTGCCAAATAAATTGGATACAGGCTCTCTGAATATGTAAATACAAGCTATAAAAATAAAAGTTGTAGCCAACGTCATACCTGTCATCAGCATAAAAAAGCCATTATCTTTTTTGTCCTCGTCTTTAAAATTGGGATAAAATTGGATAGCCGTCATATTAGATGAAAAAGCGGCTATGGGTGCAAAAAGTATGGCTGTATTTAACGTAAACTGAATTATACCATAAACGGTGGGTGATATCAGAGGATATATAAAAATAACGCTAATCGCCCCAATGAGTACGCCTACATAATTGACAAGACTGTTTTTTATGCTTTGCCTTTTGATAATACCCATATTATTAAGCGACTGCTTTTTGTAAAGTTTGGTTAATAGTTTCTATATGATGGTGCATCGAAAAGTTATTTTTTATATGCACCCGTGCAGCTTCTCCCATTGTACGTACTTTATCAAAATCAGATGCCAGTATATCCATCTTAGAAACCATATCGTCAATATCGTGTTCTTTCACCAAATAGCCAGTGATATTATTTTGAACAACATCTGGAATACCTGCGTGATAGGTCGTTATAACGGGTAAAGAAGCTGCCCCGGCTTCTAAAACCGCAACAGGTGTACCTTCCGAATCGCCATCTTCTGCTGTAACAGAAT
>JAYVKQ010000087.1:0-3613 GCA_043768285.1 Saprospiraceae bacterium
CTATATGGTTAATAAAAATCAAACCGCTACTTGGCTCTTCCTTTTCAATATCAAAGCACTCATCAAAGCAATGATTAAACCGACTGGAAACACCTCCAAATATGTAAAGCCAATGGCAACCAATGGATTTTTGTACATTTCTTTAAAGCTTTGAATATCAGCTATTTGTATATCCAATTGCGCTTGACTTACACCACTTGCTTTGGCTTTTGTCAAGGCAATTTCTGAATATTTATCCATAAAATCGGGAATAAAATTATGGTAATATATAAGCCACGTTGCAACATAAAGCGTGGAGGCGATGAAAACAATCCCAAGCCCCATTTTAAAGGCTTCGCCAAAGCTAATAACGCCCTCATTGAACTTGTCTCGGTAGTTTCTAATACCCACAAAAACAAAGGAAAATACAGCAATCATAGCGGCATAACCAACGACTGCACTGCCATCAAAATTCCCAGTTTGATAGCAATAATTGATGCTCACTACGGTGAATGTGGATAGCACAACACCCATTATTAAGCCATAAACCAGTATGTTTTTTTTCATTGTTATTTGATTTTAAATGTTAAAATAATACTCAAAAATAGGCTTATCTGTAGGAATATGGGTCATACTTTGGTATGATTTGTAGTATAATGGGTATTTTTCACCCGAAAATATTAAAAAAAATGTGTCATTGCGAGCGCAGCGAAGCAATCTGTTGCACTTTCAGAGACACCTTCTTTTACATAAACACTCACATTAAATTACTGAAATAATATCCTGCAAAGTGCAACAGATTGCTTCGCTACGCTCGCAATGACACATTTTTCTTTGTTTTTACTATTACGGAATGATGTGCAGCCTTTTAGCTTTTTCAACCGCTTGGGTTCGGCGGCTAACATCCAATTTTTCAAAAAGATGGGTTGTATGTGTTTTGATAGTATTCAAAGAGACATAAAGTTGTGCCGCAATTTCTTGATTGGAAAGCCCTTTTGCCATGAGTTGCAGAACCTCCAACTCTCGATTGCTTAATCCTAACTTCTTGATTTCGGCATTATTTAATGAAAATACTGAGGGGGGGGTATCAAGGAAAATTTCTTTTTCGATAACGACTGTTTTTACTTTTGGTGTTGTCAATTTTAACGCCACCCAAATGCCCAGACCTGTAAAAGTAAGCGCAATAAGACCGATATAAATCTCCAACGCATGGTTGATAAGGACGAATTTGAGTTCAATCCATTTCAAAAAAAAGAGGAGTATGGCTAATGCCACACCATATAATAGGATAGGTTTATTTTTCGTAAAAAAGGGTGTACGCATATATCATTCACTTTGATTGAAATACTGAGGAGACAAAATTAATACTTACTGTTAAAAATAAGTTTTTTAATTTTAAAGCCTAAATTATTAATCATGGAAAAATTAGTAGCTGAATGGGAATTAAATGCCGAACGAAATTATGACGATACTTACATTTTCTTGAAGCGGCTTAAAGGATATGGCAATCAAAACAAAATTGACACGATTGCTAAAGAAAAACACGATTATTTTTTTTCAAAAATTAACTGTACAAAATGTGCAAATTGCTGTAAAACGCAAAGCCCGTACTTAACAAAAGCGGATATTAAACGCATTGCCGATTTTAAAAATCTAAAACCCCAAGATATCATAGAACAATATTTGAAACCCAACGAATATGACCCTCGACATTTGGAGATGAATGCCTTACCTTGCCCATTTTTAGAAGGCAATAAATGCAGTATTTATGATGTTCGTCCCGCAGATTGTGAAGGATATCCAAACACTCATAAAAAGCAATTTACCACCAGAACAATTGCGCATGCTGCCAATACGCTTGATTGCCCCGCCGTTTTTCATATAATTGAAGAAATGAAGTGCATTTTTGAAAGAAATAATAGGAAATGGTAAAATACTGAGGGGGTGCATTGCTTTTACTGTTTTTTCACTAATATTGTCGTTCAAACTAAAATTACGACAATGAAAAAATTACATATCCTATTCTGCCTAATTTTACAGACAGCCCTATACGCACAAACGATTACCGAAAACTATCCCATTGACTCGGCTTCGTTGGAGCAAATTGGCGTACCCAAAGGCGAGATATTAAAATTTACTTTTGATAATTCTAAGATATTCCCTGGTACTTGGCGCGAGTATTGGGTCTATATCCCTGCCCAATATCGTCCCGACAAACCCGCTTGCGTCTATGTCAATCAAGACGGTATTCAATGGAAAGCGCCTACTGTTTTTGATAATTTAATTCATAAAAAAGAAATGCCTATTACGATTGGCGTATTCGTCATGCCCGGGCGGGTACGGGCGGCTGATACAGCGGCGGCGTTGGATAGATTTAACCGTAGCTTTGAGTATGATGGCTTGGGCGATGCGTATGCCCGTTTTATATTGACTGAAATATTACCCGAAGTCGAAAAACAAAAAACGAGCGATGGTCGTCCTATTCGACTTTCCCAAAATGGGAACGATAGGGCGATTGGTGGGTCGAGTAGTGGCGCGGTCTGCGCTTTTACAGCCGCTTGGGAGCGACCCGATGCTTTTTCGAGGGTTTTTAGTGCCATTGGTACATATGTCGGCTTGCGTGGGGCAGATGAATACAGCACTTTGGTACGGAAATATGAACCCAAACCCCTCCGCATTTTTCTACAAGATGGCTCTAATGACCTCAATATCTACGGTGGCGATTGGTGGAAAGCCAACGAAACAATGGAACGCGCTCTGACTTTTGCGGGATATGAGGTCAAGCACATATGGGGCGAAGGGGCGCACAATGGCAAGCACGGCACGGCTATTTTTCCAGAAGCCATGCGCTATTTATGGAAAGATTATCCTAAACCTATCGCAAAAGGCACGACTAAAAACCCTTTCCTAACGGATATATTTCCTACCGATGATAAAGGTTGGGAATTGGTGAGTGAAGGACATAAATTTACTGAGGGGGTCATTGCAAATGCTGCGGGTGAAGTAATTTTTCAAGATATACCAAATGCTAAAACCTATAAAGTGGGTTTAGATGGCAAGGTGGCGCAGCTACCGATTAATTCAAATTGTGCCAGTGGTACAACATTTTCATCTGATGGACAAATGATAACGATTTTGAGTGGTTGGGGTTGTCCTATTCGGCAAGTGGTTAGTTATGATAAACAATTGAAAGTCACAGTTTTAGCGGATAGTCTTGGCGGCAATGATATTTCTGTTGCTAAAAATGGTAATATCTATATCACGCAGCCTGATGGTCGTGAAAAACCGAGTAAACTCTATTTACTTCGACCCAATGGCGAGCGTATGGTGGTGGATGAGGGGATAAAATTTGCCAATGGTCTCTGTTTTTCGCCCGACCAAACGCAGCTATATGTCACTGAATCTACGTCAAAATGGGTGTGGGTATATCACATCAAAGCCGATGGCACATTGACCCATAAACAGCGTTTTGGCTGGCTACACGTACCCGATAATGCCGATAATGCGTGGTCAGATGGTTTGAAATGCGATAAACAAGGGCGCATATATGTGGCGTGCCGTTTGGGTATTCAGGTATTAGACCAAACGGGTAGAGTAAATGCGATTATACCTGTACCGACAACTGCAACGGGGC
>JAYVKQ010000088.1:0-11446 GCA_043768285.1 Saprospiraceae bacterium
ATTGGTATCGGCAGAGGGTCAGACCTACTGTCTCAAAAAGGTGGATATTTTAATTCTGCCTACAAAATTTTGCTACCCGCCGAAGCCCGTCAAGTAACCGACAAACTCAAAGCAATCCCCGGCTTCAATAAGGTTGAAGATATTGTATTGGAAAAAATTAACGCGGGCGCGGAAGATGCTGCTGCTCGTGCCAAGCCCATATTTGTCAGTGCTATCAAGCAAATGACATTCACAGATGCCCTAAATATTTTGATGGGCGACAAAAACGCCGCCACCGAGTATTTAAAAAAGACAACATATCAACAGCTCTACAACGAATTTAATCCTGTCATAACTACATCATTAGATAAATTTGAAGCGCGCAAATATTGGGGCGATGCCGTTAATACGTACAACAAAATTCCTTTTATCAAAAAAGTCAACCCTTCGCTTGACGAATATGTGACAACCGAAGCTCTTAAAGGCTTATTTTCGATGGTCGAAGAAAAAGAGCGCGGCATAAGAACGAATATTGGCGAGCGTACTTCTGATTTGTTGAAAAAAGTTTTTGCCAAACAAGATGGACGGTAGTTGAATATGCGATTTTCAGTATGCAATTTTCAAAAGGCTTCATGTGCAGAATAGCATACGAAGCCTTTTTATTTTTAAGGGCAACGGAACACCACCTGTTGAGCGAGGTAATAACGTAGTTGGAAAAAAACCAACTTCAATTAAAAATGCGTATATAGATTTATGAAAAATATTTGGGTTATATTAATAATTGGTTGTGCCTTAGGCGTGATAGTCAAAATATTCGCTTTTGAAATTTTTACTGTACCAACCAACTCTATGGAGCCTACAATACTGAGGGGGTCTAAAATTTGGGTTAATAAATTTTTCTATATACGCTTTAATAAAAAAGACATAGTCAGTTTTGAACATGCAGGAGAAAAATTTGTCAAACGCCTCTTAGGAATGCCAAAAGATACCGTGTATTTTAATGAAAAACAATATGCATACGAAGCCATTTATCCTTATTCTTATACTATCCCAAGTAAAGGTGATACGATTTATTTTAATGAAAAAAATATAGATTTCTACTTGCCATTAATAGAGCAAAACGAAGGCGTACAGGCGGGTCTGGTTTTGAATACCGTATATATCAACGGTACAGTAACAAAAGCCTATACGTTTACCCAAAATTACTATTTTCTACAAGGCGATAATAAAGAAGAGTCGATTGACTCGCGGGAATGGGGTTTGGTACCAGAAAACGCTTTATTTGGAAAGCTTATTAACGAAAATTAGGATTAATCAAATTTTCAAGGATATGATAAGATTTAAGCATATAAACCCCATCGTATCATTAGAAACCATATAAATCTAAAAATAAGAAAACGAGTAAAAACGTATCGCGTTCTTACTCGTTTTCAAGTATAAAAAATTTTTTTTTTATCTAAGAGATACGCTTAGGCACAACGCGCGGTAAGAATAGTTTTACTTCAACACCTTTAGCTAAATGTGGATAGTCCAAATTATTCCAAACCATGATATTTTGTACACTAATATTAAATAAATCAGCCACATTTTCTATGGTTTCGTTATCGCCCATGTAGTAAGTGGTTTGAAAATAATTGGGTTCTTTGTCCAATTTTGGTAAATTTTCGTCCACTACTGAGGGCGTAAAGGTCAGTGACAATGGATTAGGGCTTTCGAGGTTGGCAATATAATCTTGCAAAGCACCCATAACACGGCGTGGAACAATCACGTTGTATCCTTTTTCATTCTCTGGGATATACTCTGCCCCATAATGTGTATTCAAATTTTTAATAAAATCATACGAGATACCTGTAATATCGGCAACGGTGGATAGAGACATAAAGTTTTTCACTTTCACGCTGCCTATAATTTGCATATCTAACTCAGGCAAAGCTGGTTTCATATTATGCGCCTTATAGTTTTTCATAATATACGTAAAAGCAATAAATTTAGGCACGTAATCCTGCGTTTGTTGCGGCAAAAATGCTTTTACATCGTCAAAATTGGTGCTTTTTGCTTTCTTTATAGCTTGTCCTAACCTTCCAACACCGCAATTATAACCTGCCAACGCCATTTCCCAACTACCAAATGCTTTATAAAGGCGTTTCAAATCTTTTAAGGCTGCCTCCGTACCCCGCACAAGATCAAGACGCTCGTCTAAGATATTATCTATCCGCAAACCGAACTCTTCTTTAACATCAGGCATCAATTGCCAAATACCTTTTGCACCTGCTGTGGATATGGTTTTATTGTTTAGTTCTGTTTCGAGGCAGGTGATGAATTTCAAATCGGCGGGTAATTCGTATTCTTTTAATAATTGGTCGAAAATCGGAAAATACGCGGTAGAACGACCAATTAATTTTTCAGTGTCACGCTTGCTGCGCAACATAGATTCTATTCGTTTTGTCACTGATGCGTCTGTCTTGACTTGCACGAGGCAGTCCATATTGCGCAATCGGTCTTCCATATCTTCATCGGCAAATAGACAGACCGATGCCAATAGGCAGGTGAGGAGAGTAATTGTTTTTTTCATTGTCAAAAAATTGTGTCTTAACTACATAGGCAAAAATGCCGTTGGACATATATTGTCCCAAATAAAATTTTGTTCCTTTTCTATAATTGTTAAGTGTCTCTCCGCTGTATTTCTGTAATAAATGCGGCGTAAATTTTCACGGGAATGTGAATATGTGTGACGTTTTGGTGAGTTTTAAATCAAATACATATCAAAGGTATAAACTAATATTGTAAAACTAAAGAAATTATTAAATTATTTTTCAAATCATAAGAAGAAAAAAAAAAAATCTACGCTTTAAAGCGCAATTGTGTTTCGCAAAATCAGATTTTTCCAAAATAAAAAAAGGCACTCATATACAGCTCAATCCAGATTTGTGGATGTTCGAGTATTGGAAGCCGCCAAGTAAATTTGTCGGGTACGATTATTCTTTTTACTGTAAAAACTATCAACGAATTATTTACACCTCAAATAAATTTTGTGGGTACGGTAGTTTTCAAAATTATTTTACCAACACCCAACCTTTTTTCACGTACCTTATGTCTATATCATCAAAATCCAAATTAGCGCACAAAGTGAAACCTGAATATACAGAAGTAGAAATAGTCGCAGGTTGTGTTCAGAACAACAGAACCTTTCAAGAGATTTTGTATCGTCGGCACTTTACCCCAATGATGCAGATGTGCCTACGCTATACCAATGGTGATAGAGACCGCGCTTTTGAGGTATTAAATGATGGTTTTCTTAGGATTTTCAAAAAAATTGATACGTTTGAGTTTAAAGGGTCATTAGAAGGATGGATACGGCGATTAATTTTTCACGCCATTTCAGATTATTTCAAAAGTAATAAACAATATCTCGAAACTTTTATTTTTGATGATGATAGTTTGAAAAATGGAGCAACTTGGCATCAAAAAGCTATCACGACCAGCCATGCCCACGACCAACTCTATTTTGAAGATTTGTTAAAATTGACCCATACCTTACCTCCTGCCACGCGTGAAGTATTTCATTTGTATGCTATTGACGGCTATAATCATAACGATATTGCCGAAAAATTGAATATCAGTGTCGGCACATCCAAATGGCATTTATCAACAGCAAGGGAAAAACTTAAAATATTAATTGCACAAAACGACCTTCAAAACGCACTTAAAGATATTTAGGAAATGATGAATTATAAATTAAGAAAAGCGTTGAAAATCAATGCTTTAAAATTTTTAAAATGATACTTTATTATTTTCATGTTCCTTAGAAATAAATTTCCCTTTGGGGGTTAAGGGGTAATAAATGAAGAATGATGAATAATTTCGACAAAAATATAGAAGATTATGGTTGGGGAGAAATGAAAAAACTCCTCGATAAACAAATGCCCGAAGGGGGGGGGTACATACCCGCGGCTGCCACCGATATACCTTTACCATCTCAAAAAGATAAAGACAAACGGCGTTGGTTGATATTTTTTCTACTTGTCAGTGGTATATTGATGAGTGGCTTGGGATATTATTTTTATCAAAACCCGATGTCAAAAATGCCTAATGCGCAAGCTGTAAAACCTGTTATTATTGAGACAAATAATGATAAAAATGATGAAAATACTGAGGGGGGTATCGTTGTGCAAAACAAAACTACAAGTATGGCGAGTATCTCTACGGAACAGCGTTCCGTAGCACAATTACCGAAAAATACTGAGGGGGTGGGTAGTGCGCAGAATACAATTGTAGGCTCGGAAGTCCTTCTACGGAACAGCGTTCCGTAGCACAATTGCCCCAAAATACTGAGGGGGTGGGTAGTGCGCAGAATACAATTACAGGCTCGGTAAGTCCTTCTACGGAACAGCGTTCAGTAGCACAATTACCGAAAAATACTGAGGGGGTATCACTAAATAATGATATAGGGATAAACAAAAATCAAAACACTAATATTGATATTGAACACGATGTAGCTATTCAAAATGAAATTGCACAAAAGATTGATAATCAAAATATTATTAGCAAAATAGATACAGCCTATAGTGATAACACTGTTAAAAACAATACAGCCATAACGTCATTAAAAGAAGACAATAATACTAAAAATATTATATCTAAAATCGATGTATCTGAACATAATATTCAACAAATAAGGGCTATATCAACGCTTGAATTATTGCCTATTTTACCAAGTAAAGAAATCACTTTTGATAAGCCTTTGAGCCATATTGCATTACCAATAACGCAGCCAATATATGGCAGAATAGTGAGTGTTAATATTAAAGACAGACCACATTTTGGGCTTACTATGGGCGCACATACTGAGGGGGTAACCATGATAGACGGCTATCAAGCGGGAGTATTCATTCAACAGAAATTACCATCAAAGTTGCCTTTATCCCTACAAATTGGCTTAAATTATCGTAATACCAATACCACAGGCGATAGTTCAGGTACAGCAGTTTTTGACCCTTCCAGTGTTTCAGGTGCATCGCCGAATCAAAATGCTTTTGTTATAACCCAAGCCAGTTTGAACAATATCAGCTATATCGAAATGCCTATATTTCTGACTTATTCTCCTTCAAAAAAATGGGGTATTATGGGCGGCATAAAAGGGGCATATATGATTTCAAATAAAAAAAATACTACTATTTGGAGTGTTAATAATCGGTATGTCGTAGAAAATGGATTTTCAGGTACTCTGTTGGATATGACACAATTCAAATCTGCAAATTCGACTTTAAATGCCTTAGATAATTTCAGCCAAACCCTTAGTTTCAATCGGTGGGATATAGCGGTTGTAGGTGGTGTTTCCTATCTGATTTTACCTAAAACGACGCTTTCTCTACGTGCGGATTGGGGTTTGAAAAATGTTTTAAACAAACAGAATTGGTCGGCTAATAATCGTCTATTGGGTTTAAATATGTCTTACCAGTTTTAAATTTTCAACATGAATTATGCGAATAGCATACGAATGTCTCTAATTTGGGTATCCTAATTAGAGACATTCGTGTCGAAATGAGTGTAGTGTTGAAAGATTTACTAAATTTTAAAAATTTAGTAAATCTGTTCTATAATAATGCAAACTTGACTTATACCCTGTTTAAATAATTCCTCGAAAGTCTCTCCATTAAGGTGTATCTTTGCACCGCAAAAAAGCAAAAAATAATGTTTCCAAAATATGATGTGATAGTCGTTGGGGCGGGTCATGCAGGCTGTGAGGCAGCCGTGGCAGCCGCCAACTTGGGGTCGAAAGTGTTGCTTGTGACGATGAATATGCAAACCATCGCCCAAATGTCGTGTAACCCAGCCATGGGTGGCGTGGCAAAAGGGCAAATTGTGCGCGAAATTGACGCATTGGGTGGCTATTCAGGCATCGTGACCGACCATACAATGATACAATTTCGTATGCTCAACCTCTCAAAGGGACCCGCTATGTGGTCGCCGCGCGCGCAAAGCGATAGAATGTTATTTGCCCGAAAATGGCGAATTATGCTCGAACAGCACCCCAATATTGACTTTTGGCAAGAGATGGTGAGCGGCTTAATCGTGAAAGACGGGCGCATCGGTGGTGTGCGCACTCCTTTAGGTTTAGAAATCCAGTCCGATGCGGTAGTATTGACAAATGGTACTTTTCTAAATGGTTTAATACATATTGGTGAAAAACAATTTGGTGGCGGGCGCATGGGCGAATCGGCAGCCAAAGGCATTACAGAGCAATTGATAGAATTGGGTTTTGAAGCGGGACGTATGAAGACAGGTACACCGCCGCGTGTTGATGGTCGCTCACTGAATTATGACCGTATGGAAGTGCAAGATGGTGACGAAAATCCTTCAAAATTTAGTTTTACAGATACGCCAAAATTGACCAATCAACGCCCTTGCCATATCACTTATACGAATGATAAAGTGCATGATATATTGAAAACAGGTTTTGATAAATCCCCCATGTTCAACGGGCGTATTCAAGGCTTAGGTCCACGCTATTGCCCTTCGATTGAAGATAAAATCAACCGTTTTGCGGATAAAGAACGCCATCAATTGTTTATAGAACCCGAAGGTTGGGATACTGTGGAGATATATATCAATGGATTTTCGTCATCATTACCCGAAGATGTACAATATAAAGCCATGTTAGAAATACCCGGGTTTGAAAAAGTGAAAATGTTTCGTCCAGGGTATGCGATTGAATATGATTATTTTCCACCAACCCAATTGGGCTTGACGTTGGAAACAAAATTGGTCAAAAATCTCTATTTTGCGGGTCAAATCAATGGCACAACGGGTTATGAAGAAGCCGCTTGTCAAGGCATGATGGCGGGTATCAATGCCCACCTGTCTGTCAAGGAGCAAGACCCTTTTATTTTAAAAAGGTCAGATGCGTATATCGGCGTTTTGATAGATGATTTGATTACTAAAGGCACCGAAGAGCCTTATCGAATGTTCACATCGCGTGCTGAATACCGTATTTTATTGCGTCAAGATGATGCCGATGTGCGCTTATCGCCTTTGGCAGCCAAAATCGGCGTGCGCAATATGGACGCACGTATGGATAGAGTGAAAGCTAAAATAGAAGGCACAAAAGCCATTGAAGCATGGTTGCGCGATACCAGTGTGTCGCCCGATTTGGTGAAGGATTATATGGAAAGTGTGGGTTCTGTGCCGCTTGACCAACGTATGAAATTGCACAAAGTATTGCTCCGTCCACAGGTCAATACTGAGGGGTTGCGCCAAGCCGTACCCGAATTTGATGTTTTTTTAAAACAATATGATACCGAAATAATTGAAGCGGCAGAAATTACGATGAAATATGAAAGCTATATCGAAAAAGAACGCGATATGGCAGACAAAATGCGCCGCTTGGAAGATATGCAATTGGGTAACTACTTCGATTATCATAAAATACCCGCCCTCTCGATGGAAGCGCGTACCAAATTGACGAAAATAAGACCCTTGACTTTGGGGCAAGCAAGCCGTATTTCGGGCGTTAGTCCTGCGGATATATCGGTTTTGCTGGTTCACGCGGGGCGTTAAATTTTATGTGAAATATTGATTATCAACCCCTCCAAGAGTTATATGCTTTTGGAGGGGTTTGCTATATGCCGAAATAATATCGTATTCAAAATTACACAGAGTTTAAACAACTTATTTTTGCAGCTTTACTTAATAAAATGTTTTCTATCTTTGTCAAAAATACAATTCAATTACAAGGAAAACATACCACTATGAAAAAATACCTACACGCGCTGTTAGCCGATTTAGTGGAGGCAAAAAACAACCGTCCGCCTGTTCGCCAAATGCAAGACGATGAATTCACGCCCTTTGAATTAGAAGAGTTCATGGAAAGCAGTTTGGAAGATAGTGCTGACAGCTGCGCTGAAAATATAGACAAAGCAGCTTCGACATCGCGCAATATTCGTGAGATAATGGGTCTTGAACGAGAGCAATTTCCACCCGCCGACTATTGGTCGGAAGAAGAAGCCACGCAATTGGTCAAAGCCATAAACGATTTATTAAAACACTACAACCTTTCGGCGGATTATCCCCAAACTTTGCCACCCCATATGGCATATACCACCTTAGTCGGTGCGCTCGAAAAGTACGCGCCTATCATGCCTTTTGGCGAATGGCATTTGGAGTTTTGCGACTACAATCCTGAAGAATGTCCTTTTGGCGAAGCCTACTGCACTTGTGGTAATTGGCGCGAAGACAATACCAAGAACGCGGATAAAACGTTTGATTTTAACCAATATGACGCAAATAATATATCAGGTGTGCATAATTATTGCGATGCGTGGTGTGAAAGATGTCCTTTTACAGATCGGTGTGCCGTTGCCAGAGGGCGTTGGGCAGAAGAAGAAGAAGACAATAAAAATCGCTATACTTTGGGCTTGTGGGAAGACCACCAAACGCAACTCCAAGAAGCCAGATTATGGCTATACGAAAACTCTTTAGACTATAATACTACCATAAAACCGCTAACCCCCGAGCGTCAGATATTTGATAAAGAAGAAAATGAAATTCGGCGCGATATAGACAGTGTGGCGGTCATTCAACTATCTGAACGCTATCAAAAAGAAGTGTCTGAGTGGTTAAAATTGGACGTGCATAAGACCCTCTATTTTATGATTGAAGACCATTCAAAAATGCGCATCAACGAACGGGGTAAAGCCACCTTAGAGCACTTTATGGTCATTCAATGGTATGTTTATTTCATATTTGTCAAATTTATGCGGGCTGTCAGAGGCAAAATAGACGAAGACGACTTTATGGACGATGACGATGATGATTACCCAAAAGATAGTGATGGGTCGGCTAAAATTGCCCTGTTGAGTGCAGAAAGGAGCTTTGTGGCGTGGCATCAATGGGCAAATTTGTATGTAAAAGATACCGCATTGGCTATAAAAATGATGGTTTTGCTGCAAGCCATTATCAAAGAAGGTGATAAAGAATGTCCGGAGGCACGACAGTTTGTACGTCCTGGGTTTGATGAGAATGTATAAATACGTTCCTATACGCCCAACTTTGGACTTTCATGGTAACCCCTTTGAGTTTAGACTCAAGGCTTTGGGCGTTTCAACATTTTTTGTGTATCTGAACAAGTCTGTTATTGGAAGTCATTAATTTTAAAGACTTGGCACTCCTAATATGCCAGTGTCTTGACCATACCTTACTTCTCCCACTCCACTTCCTTCATCTGCCGCATTATCCAGCGTTTTTTCTTCAGTATCCGTTCGCCGGGAGCGTTTACTTTAAATTTTATTGGATTAGATAAACAGGCGGCAATCAAAGCGGCTTCGTCATTCGTTAGTTTTGACGCATTTTTTTTGAAAAACTGTTGCGCGGCGGCTTCTATGCCGAATATGCCGTCCCCCATTTCCGCTACATTGAGATACACCTCTAATATGCGTTTTTTACTCCAAAAAAATTCAATCAAAAGCGTGCAATAGACTTCTAAGCCTTTCCTAATCCAATTGCGGCTTTGCCAGAGGAAAACATTTTTAGCGACCTGCTGCGAAATGGTGCTTGCCCCATGCTTGGTTTTATGGGTTTTATTATACTCCATCGCATCTTCAATTTCTTCTAAGTCGAAACCCAGATGTTCCTCAAAATCTTGGTCTTCTTTAGCAATCACGGCTTTTTGGGCAGCCTCTGATATTTTATCTAATGAAACCCATTGCTTGTGAATTTTTGTACCAAATAGCCATTGCCCAATAATAGTAGGGGTCGTAAAGACTGGCATCACGATAAGTAGGAGGGTATAGACAAAGTGCGCGATAAATAAATATAGCGCGGTCTTCCTCACGGCTCTGTATATTTTCTGAATACGCGGATATTCTTGTAGGCGGCGCGTAATTATTCCCATTTTTCACATTTAGATTTATCAATCAAAAATATGAATTTTTAATGCTATTCTACTGCATTTAGGGTAAAAAATACTGAGGGGGTATATATTTTTATTTTTTTTCAAATAAAATTAATTTTATTTTTCAGAAAAAATAAAAAATAAATATACTTAATTTTCACAAAAATGCAGTCAATATTATCATAAAACACTGATTATCAATTAATTGAAAAATAAAAATAAAATATTAATCTGCACAATGCCATTATTTTGTCTTTGCACAGCAAAAAAAGAAAGTTCACCTTTGTACTATCAAAGAGATACACACACAGAAAGACACAATTTAAAAGATATGTTCATGGGATTATAATTTTGTTGTCGGGTAAATCATCCCAATTTTATAAAAGAAGATTGGGATGATTATACTGATTGAAGATGAGAGATGAACAAAGTAAATTGAGAATTAAGGTTTTAAGAAAATATGTTCATGGGATTATAATTTTGTTGTTTAGGCTGTCGTCCCAAGTTAATACAAGAGTTGGGACGACATCTCTAAGTTTTCAGAAAGAGTGACGCGTGAGAGATGAACAAAATAAATTGAGAATTAAGGTTTTAAGAAAATATGTTCATGGGATTATAATTTTGTTGTTTAGTATGTCGTCCCAAGTTAAAATAAGAGTTGGGACGACATTTCTAAGTTTTCAGAAAGAGTGACGCGTGGGGAAGGAACAATTACAGATTTGAAAAAATTAAGTTTTAAGAAATATGTTCATGGGATTATAATTTGTTGTTTAGACGTCCAGCTGCCTGCAGTTCTGGACGCTCTTTTTTTTATGTAATATTGCCTAAATTATCTCATCTATTTTCCTGCATTTTTATAGTATGATTGTTTACTTTTGCCCCATCATTAAAAAACTATACAATCATCTAACCTTTTTCTATAATTATGACATTTCCAGATAATCTAAAATACACCAAAGAACATGAGTGGATACGCATCGAAGGCGATATGGCTTATATAGGTATCACAGAATTTGCGCAAAGCGAATTGGGTGATATCGTCTATGTAGAAGTAGAGACCGTAGGCGATAACGTAGAAGCGGGTGACATATTCGGTACTGTGGAGGCTGTGAAAACGACCTCCGATTTATATATGCCTGTGTCGGGTAAAGTATTGGAACTCAATAGCAAAATATCTGCTGATGGCGAGGATGACCCTGCACTCGTTAATTCTGACCCATATGGCGATGGTTGGATTATCAAAATCCATATTTCTGACCCAGAGGAATTGGTAGGTTTGCTTGATGCGGCGGCTTATACGGCTTTGGTAGCGTAGAAACCAATGTGTTACACAAAAAAAAGCTAAGTGCGAGACTGCATTTGGCTTTTTTTTGTTGTTTCTTATTAATTATGCGAATAATGGGTTCAAATCCAATAAATCCGTTAGGATTTGTACGTTTATAGAATAAATCAATGCTTTTTTGCTAACGAATTCGTAGGATTCGCACGTACATGCGCGTTTAACGTGCGAATCCTACGGATTCGTTTTACATTTTCACATATATTGTCTATAAACGTACAAATCCTAACGGATTTATT
>JAYVKQ010000089.1:0-7704 GCA_043768285.1 Saprospiraceae bacterium
TGTAGGGTATTTTTTTTTAACGCGTGTATATCAAATCTACATTTCATCAATAATCAAGATGTTATAACCTTTTGGAAAGGGTTTTAACATCTTGATTATTGCATACATACCCATACGGCAGCCGCTACCAATAAAGGCATGACCGAGGCGCAATATGAAGAATTGATGGCAGTTATTAGTTTAGCGATGCACAACAACGCCCTTGCTACGGGTATGAAAGTGCCCGTTGAGGAAGCCTTTTTGAAGTAAAAACGGTAATTATAGGTAGAATAGAAAATATTTTAAAAAATTTATCAACAACAAACGTTTGCGGAAACGATTGCATGACAAGCCTATGGAGCGACATATATATCAGTAAAAAAAAATTACGTATGTTTGTTCTATGAATTTGATACTTACATTATATGCGGTGTAACTAAACGAACTTAAAATATTATACGGGAAAAGGCACTTATTATCAACATAATTAGAAATTTAGCGGCTTCTGACATTGAGTAAACAAAAGCATGAAATCTATTACCCATTAAAAGTCATCATTTTAGAGTTTAATAAGTTAGTTACTTTGGTTTTTCTGCACAACGGATTACTTGGATTTTAAATTACAAATTTATTTTTGTTTTAAAAATCTGAGTAGTCTGTGCGCAGAGAAGTAGGACACAATTTTATTATTAAAACAAAACGAAGTGCCACAAGTAGGCAACAAAAAACAAAAATTACTAAACAACAAGAATGTATTAAAATGCTGAATGGCGGGACTTGGTTCCGCCATTCTTTTTTTATGTAGTGCCGAATTTATTCGACACATGGCACAAATGCCGAATAAATTCGGCACTGCATAAAAAAAAATCCTCCACAAGCGAACACTTGCGGAGGATTGCGTATGAAAAAGGAAATAATTTATGCTTTGTAATGCGCGAAAGCACGATTGGCTTCAGCCATACGGTGCATCTCTTCTTTACGCTTGATGGCAGCACCTTCATTTTTGCTTGCCGCTAATAGTTCAGCGGCTAATTTGTCTGCCATACCCTTGCCACTGCGTTTGCGGGCAAAGCTGATGAGCCACTTAATACCTATAGAAACCTTGCGCTTAGGGCGAATTTCGGTCGGGATTTGGAAAGTAGCACCACCAATACGGCGTGAGCGCACTTCAACTTGTGGCATCGCATTTTGTAATGCTTTTTTCCAGACGTTGTGCTCATTTTCACCCGTTTTTTCCTTAATAATATCTAAGGCATCGTAGAAAATAGTGAAGGCAGTTGATTTTTTGCCCTCCCACATCAAGTTATTGACGAACTGCGTCACGTTTGGGTCGTTGTAACGCGGGTCTGCGGCAATAACTCGAATTTTCGGCTTTCTTTTTCTCATTTTTTTTGAAATGATTTCTGTTTACAGGGATTGAAAATTGCAGGATTATAGATTAAATAGGCTTATTAAAGCCTTGTAACCTCGTAACCTTGTAACCTCGTAATCTCTAAAAACAAAGCGATTAATGAAAATTTTGTTTCTAAACCACTTAATACTGAGGGGGTTATTTTCTAACCTCTCGCTGCCTAATTGTCCAAATTGTAGGCACTTCTCAAGTGATAATGTGTAAAAAAAGAACTCAAATCTAATGGATAATGGTCAATGGATAATTGACAATAGTTAATTATTGTCCATTGTCCATTTTACATTGTCCATTGAATTTACTTCGCTTTCGGACGTTTAGCACCATACTTAGAGCGGCTCTTTTTGCGGTCTTTAACACCCGCAGTATCGAGCGCACCACGCACAATCGTGTAGCGAACACCCGGTAAGTCTTTCACACGACCACCGCGCACGAGCACGATAGAGTGTTCTTGAAGGTTGTGACCTTCACCTGGAATGTAGCAAATCACTTCTTGCTTGGTTGTCAAACGAACTTTTGCCACTTTACGCAAAGCCGAGTTTGGCTTCTTTGGCGTTGTCGTATAAACGCGGGTACAAACACCACGACGTTGCGGACACGCATTCAAAGCTCTGGTTTTGCTTTTCGTGACAATTTGAGTTCTGCCTTTACGGACTAATTGATTAATCGTAGGCATTGATTTGATTTAAAAAATTAAAAAAAATAGGATTTTTTTCTCACTTTTGCGGTAAAATTTACTATTTACCCAAAGCGGGTGCAAAGATAGTCTTTTATTATTGAATTGAAAAGCCTTTTTTGAAAAAATGTTATAAGGTTTTAACGTTACAAAGTTACGAGGTTGGTGACACTATGATAATATTTCGCGGGGCTATATACGCTTTACATATACATGGCTGAAAATCAATAGCGGGCGATTTCAATCGCCCTGCAAAATATCACCAAAATATCACTAACTTCGTAACTTTTCAATATCGTTACCTTGTAACCTTGAATTTTACGCGATTATGGAAAATAACGATTATAACGAAGCAACCGCCTTAGTGCTCCGCGATTTTGAACTCGCAGAACCCAATGCACCTATGAGCGAAGAAGAAACTGTGAGCTACCTCGCCGAAGCCATCGCCTATATGATTGAGCATAAAATGGACTTTCTGTTGAGCCTTTTGTATCGTTTAGACGTTGATGAGTATAAGATTAACCGCGCCTTGATGCCAGGTAATCCTATTCCTGCCAATATTGGTTTAGCGCATTTGGTTTGGGATAGGCAAAAACAAAGGATTGCAACGAAGAAGGCTTATAAACAGCAAAACGCGGATAATTGGGATTGGGACATGGAATAATATGAAATTTGATTTACAAACAAAAGCCGTTTTGCATATGCGCAAAACGGCTTTTGTTTGTAAAATACTGAGGGGTATGAATAGGAGGAAGATAAAAATGAACTATTTTTCTTTTTTATCTTCCTTGATTTGTAATCTTATACTTGTAACATACTTTTTTGTTACTGCCATTAAAAAAGCTATATAATCATCATTAAAATCGGTATTAATGATGAGCGATTTAACCCCTTCGAGTTTAGCCTCTTGTTTGCCTTCAATATACAGAGGGTCTTGGGTAATATCTAATAGGCATAAAAATTTGCCATTTATTTTTCTTTTTTCGCATCATTAAATTTAGCTCTAATATTTGTTACATACTCTTTTGGTACAGCTATTAAAAAAGCGATATGTGCATCATCAAAATCAGTATTGATGACAAGGGACTTAACACTCTCAAGCTTACCTTCAAGGATACCTTCGAGCTTGCCTTCGATTTTACCTTCAACTTTACCTTCAACTTTACCTTCGATTTTACCCTCTTGTTTGCCTTCAACAAACAAAGGGTCTTGCGAAATATCAATTAATTTAAAAATATTTGCCATGATTTTATCAATTATAGGTTGCAATTTACGGATATTTGATAAGACGCGCAACTGTGTGTAATATTTTTCTCTTGCAGCATCTGTTTTTGCTAATTTTTTTAACCGTTCAGCTATTTTTAAGCCTATCGTTTCGGGTTCTTCTCCTTGAAAGTTCGCTAAAATGGAAAACACAACTGTTTCTGGGTTTTTAGCATTTAAAAATTTCTGATAGGGGATATTTTTTAAAATAATCACGTTGTATCTGAACGATAAAACATCGGTTTCAAAAAAGCCTGTGATGTATTGTGGGTCTTCGTTGCCAATATAAATGACAAATTGAATGATGGGCAGCTTTTTATCCTTGCGTTTTATCATAATGTAATATTCGCACAACCGAAAATTAACATCTTCTTCGTCTTTAAGATGCACTTCTGCATGAAGAATTTTTTCTTCACCATTGGCTAATACAATTGTTGATAAATCATCAGGGTCGCGCTCTTTGGTGTGTTGCATTTTGGTACGCAAAGGCTCTGATTTTACGATAGGCACACCGCCAATATCTTGAATTATGGTCATTAAAGATTTTTCAAAATTTTCTTTAATCATCTTATCATAAACACTTCCTTGACGGGCTTGGGCGGTTGTATCCTGTGTTTTTTTAGATTTTGATAAGGTTTTGGGCTTGCTCATTATATAATAGTTTTGGTCATAGATTTTTATAGTTTACTTTGCAAATGTAATATGTTATTTCATGTATCAAGTATTCTTTGGACATAAAATACTGAGGGGGGCAAATTCGTAGAGTATATAGCAAATCATTTTTTAAAATTTCTCTCAATTCCCTTTTTGTGATTAATTTTACCCCTTTCCAATTTGTCAATTATCAACCAACATATGAACAAAACAATAACAGGCTTTTCAAAACTGACGAAAGAACAGAAAATACGGTGGCTGCAAGATAACTTCCTCCACGATAGTACGATTAGCCTTGATACCTTTTCAACTTTTGATTTTGAAGATGCTGATTTTCAAAAAGTATTTGATGGTTTTTCCGAAAATACGGTAGCTAATTTTCCGATGCCTTATGGCATTGCGCCCAATTTTGTTATCAATAATAAGGCGTATGCAGTGCCTATGGTGATTGAAGAAAGCTCGGTTGTAGCGGCGGCTTCAAGTGCAGCTAAGTTTTGGGCGAGTAGGGGAGGCTTCAAGGCGGAGATATTAGGGACGCAAAAGGTGGGTCAAGTGCATTTTACTTGGTCTGGTGATGCCGAAATACTGAGGGGGGGCATGGATATTCTGCGCAACCTCTTAATATCCGAAACAGATTTTCTCACTGCAAATATGCGACAACGCGGCGGTGGTATATCAAATATTGAGTTAATTGATTTTACAGATATTGAAGACAATTACTATCAATTACGCGTCACTTTTGAGACTTGCGACTCGATGGGTGCGAATTTTATCAACAGCGTTTTGGAAGAAATGGGGCGTATTTTGACAGGTTTTTATAAAGAAACCTTAGGTATCGCGCCAACTGTCATTATGTGCATTTTATCAAACTATACGCCACAATGCCTTGTGCGGGCTTGGGTAGAGTGTGCTATTGAAGATTTTCATGATAAAGACGCGGCGATGTATGCCGAAAAATTCAGAAAAGCGGTGCGCATTGCCCGTATTGACCCTTACCGCGCCGTTACGCATAATAAAGGTATATTCAATGGGATAGATGCTGTGGTGCTGGCTACGGCAAATGATTTTCGCGCTGTCGAAGCCTGTGGTCATGCTTACGCTGCTCGCGATGGGCAATATCGGAGCTTGTCGCAATGCACTATTGAAAATGGGCGTTTTAAGTTTTGTATAGATATACCATTAGCGCTTGGTACGGTTGGCGGCTTGACGAAATTGCACCCGTTGGCAAAACTAAGTTTAACTCTTTTGGGTAACCCATCGGCAGCGGATTTGATGAAAGTCGTGGCGTGCATGGGTTTGGCGCAAAATTTCGCCGCAGTGCGCTCGCTCGTGACGACGGGTATTCAGAAAGGACATATGAAAATGCACTTGTCAAATATTCTCAATCATTTTAATTGTACCGATGCCGAAAGCGATAAAGCACACCAATATTTTGAGGATAAAACAGTATCGTTTTCTAATGTTAGGACTTATATTGACAGTATTCGCTAATAGTGCAACGGAACGCTGTTCCATGTGGTTAGCATTGAACTGCGGTTTAGGGAACTGATTTTGAAGGTGTTGTAATTTTTTTTTGAAAAAAAATTTCAACACCTTCAAAATCAGTTCCCTAAACCACTTGCTCGCTAATAATATTCGAGTATATTTTTATGAAACAAAAATCCTTCTACGCCAACGGCAAACTCCTACTCACTGCCGAATATTTCATCCTCGATGGGGCTGAAGCGTTAGCATTGCCGACCAAGTTTGGGCAAAGCCTTGACGTATTGCCCAGCAACGATACAAATTTGATTTGGCGCAGCTATGATGCTGATGGTACACGATGGTTCGAGGGCATATTCGACCATACCACTTACGATTTGCTCGATGCCAACGATGAAGAAGTGGGTAATAAATTAAGCGATATTCTAAAAAAAGCATCTGGAAATGTTCCCCCTCAACCTGTCCCGATACGTCGGGAGTATTTGAAGGGTTTTGGCATCGAAACACGCCTTAGTTTTCCGCGACAATGGGGATTGGGTACGAGTTCTACCTTAATATATATGGTGGCAACGCTGTTCAATGTTTCTCCGTATGCTTTATTAGCACAGACGTTTGGGGGCAGCGGTTACGACTTAGCTTGCGCGGGTGCTAAAAAACCAATATTGTTTAATATAAAAAATGAAGAACCTAATTGGCGTGAATGTGCCTTTAATCCACCTTTTTCAGAAAATTTATATTTTATTTATTTGGGAAAAAAACAAAATTCACGAGAAGGCATCACGCGCTATCGAGAAAAAACGGAAAACCTACCCCCTCAGTATTTTAGCGATTTTTCAAACTTAACTATGGCTTTTTTTAAAGAAAAAAATCTTATAAATTTTGAAAAACTGATTATAGAACACGAAGAAAAAGTAGCGGCTGTCATTCAATTAGAACGTGCCAAAAACCTATATTTCGAGGACTATTGGGGCGAAATCAAGTCGCTCGGTGCATGGGGTGGTGATTTTGTGCTGGCAACATCTCATAAAAATGACACTTTGACAAATGCCTATTTTGAAGAAAAAGGCTTTAATACAATTGTGAAATATAAAGATATGATAAAATAATCAAGTTAAGGATATATGATAGATAACAATTTTATTGCGTTTAAATTTCGGTTGTTTTATATGGAAATAAGCTACATTAGTAAATAGTAACGGTCAATTTAATTGCATATAAATCAAAATATATTTTGTTGTTTAACTTCAATAGACTATTTTTGAGCCATATACTATTTTTGGACTATTTTTTGTATTATCCTTATTGAAATTATAAACCAAATTGAAATTTTAAACATACAGCATTTATTACAACCATAAATCACCATCTTTAGTCCATGACCGAAAACCGCGACAATAGCAAAATATTAAACGTCATTATTGCTGACGACCATCAACTTTTTGTTGAAAGTCTCCGTTTGCTCCTTCACAGCACTTCTGCATATCATTTCAACATCGTAGGCGTTGCTTACTCAGGTGATGAATTGCTTAATCTTTTGAAAACTAACAAACCAGATTTGTTATTGTTAGATATTAACATTCCGACTAAAAACGGCTTGGAAGTATTACAAGAGGTGAAAAAAACGTTGAAAGGCACACGTATCCTCGTTTTAACCATGTATGATGACCCAAAAATCATCAAAGAAGCTTTCCAATTGAAGGTAGATGGTTATTTGCTCAAAAACTGTGGCAAAGACGAATTGCTCGAATCCATCGAAACCATCATGAATGGTGAAGTATTCATTGGTAAAGGCGTTAGTGTTGCCAACCACCAATCAGAATCTTCCAGTTTCGAGGATATTTTCCAAAAGAAATTCAGCTTGACACGCCGCGAATTGGAAGTTTTGCGCCTTATCACGCAAGCCCGAAACAACGGTGCTATCGCTAAGGAACTCTACATCAGCGAGCAAACTGCCGCCGTCCACCGCAAAAACATCATGCGCAAAATCGGTGTCAATAGTACGCCTGAACTTATCCGCGTGGCTTATGACAATCAATTGATATAGTCCATTAATGGATAGTGTATAATGGATAATGGATATTGTCCAGATATATAAATGATACGGTGAATTTACTTCATCGTATCATTTTCTTTTGTAGCAATTACTGAATTCTACATGAGTGTTCAAAGGGTTTTGATAAATAGCGTAAAAATGTTTTGTGCGTAGGTTTAGTAAACTGAAAACTATTTTTTTGAAAAAAAA
>JAYVKQ010000090.1:0-2223 GCA_043768285.1 Saprospiraceae bacterium
TGCCATATCTACCAATTAATATTACTGTACAAATTAACCACAGATGACTCAGATGAAACTGATTTGAACTGATTTTTTAAAAATTGTACTATTTTAATAGAGAAATCAGTAATAATCAGTTTCATCTGTGGTTAATTTGTACAGTAATATTCTACCAATTATAAAAAGAAAAGGCTGCGTACCACGCAGCCTTTTCTTTTTAAACTATCCTTACTTTTTCTAAGCCATTCAAAAAACGGTCGTCAATATCCGCTCCAATACCTATCCCCTCGCCTATCGTCACGCGCCCATTGTCACCATAATGTACGCCGCCCGTCACAGGGTCACTCGATAGCATCAACGGCGCGTCCATATCATAATGCACAACATTCGGACACGCCAACACAAAGTGCATCAACGCCGACATTGCCAAGCGGGTTTCTGAAAAACAGCCGACTTGACATTTAATACCCGCCGCCTCCGCTATATGATTGATTTTCAAAGCCTTGTGAATACCCCCCGATTTTGAAAGCTTAATATTAAAATAATCACAAGCCTGATGTTGAACCAATTGCATGGCATCAAAATGGTCAAAAACGGCCTCGTCTGCCATGATAGAAATGGGAGATTGCAGCCTAACATTGGCTAAGGCTTGAATATTTCGTGCCGCTACGGGTTGCTCGCAGTGCTCAATATCATAACGCTCTAAGGCGCGTAAAGTAGCAATGGCGGTTGCTTCATCCCACCCTTGATTGGCATCTATTCTAAGCGGTATAGTATCACCCACGGCTTGACGAATGGCTTTAATCCGCGCCACATCATCGTGCTTATTCGTCCCCAATTTCACTTTTATGGCAGGAAAGCCCTCATTTTTGAAGCGCAAAGCCGCTTTTGCCATATATGTGGGGGTATTGATGCCCACCGTCATATCGGTAACAATATCTCGATTGTTATCACCACCGAGGAAGGTATATAACGGCATATTGGCAGCCTTTGCCGCAATATCGTATAAAGCCATATCAAAAGCGGATTTGATACAACGATTGCCCGCCAGCATTTTATCCATCAAAGCTATACATGAGCTAATTGCCAAAGGATTACACCCCCTCCCGCCCTTTGTGGGATGTGCTATAAGTGTTTTTGCTAAAAATTTACCCGCTTCAAAGCAAGTATCCTGTGTTTCGCCTGCAATAGTGCGATATGGATTGCACTCACCTAAGCCATATATACCGCTATCGGTATATATTTTTATCAAAATATTTTCAGCATTGGTAATCGTTTCCAATGATATGACAAACGGCTCTTTGAGCTTAACATTAAATTTGTAGATGTCAATATGAGTGATTTGCATACTAAATATAATAATTAAAAAAGTTGAATGTAAAAAATGCAGTGAAAAAAAAAGTGTAATACATTGACAATCAAAGTATTACACCCCCTCAGTATTTATGCTCAGCAATTCCGTATATGGACATTGTGGTGGCATGGGAAGGGCGATTGAAATCGCCCACTATTGATAATCACCACGAAAACCCCATCAATAGGGGGCGATTTCAATCGCCCTTTTCATGTAAAAACTAATGAACATATGCCTTTTTTGTCCATATGCGGAATTGCTAATTTATGTTAAAATTAAGATTTTAGCCAATTAATTTTGTTTTTTATCCACCGACTTACCTTTTTTATCTTGCTCATATTGCTCAATAATTTTTTTTACGTCAGCGATAGGCATATCGGTTAATGCTGATAGTTGATGGATTGGGTATCCTTTTAACCATCCTTTGATAATTAAATCAGTTTTTCCTTCAGCTTTTCCTTCAGCTTTTATTTGAGCATAAACTGTCATTTCTGATTGATTTAATGGTTGTGGTAATTGTTCAATTAAATGTCGGATAACATCTTTATTCAAATCTTATTGTCCGTACAAATATAACAAAATTTGTGAGAAAAAATCTCTTAAATTCTTCCATCGCATATTTTTGTTTTAGTTTCGATAATGTCGTTTTCTTTGTGCAAATGTAGTAAAAGAACTATATCAATGTTAAACTTACAGTCATAATCAATGTCTAAATCTAACTGTTTATTGAAAATTATCTACCATTCGTTGAATTTCAACAAATATTAAAATAATAACGCTACTTTTGATAAAATTTCTAATAAAAATGAAAAGACAAATTACCTTATTATACTTATGCCTAACCATCGGCTCTATCGCACACGCTCAAACCCTCACTTGGGCAGACA
>JAYVKQ010000091.1:0-8160 GCA_043768285.1 Saprospiraceae bacterium
ATAGACCCAGAAAAACACTCGATTTTTATTCGCCTTTTGAGACTTTATTACTAAAAAACGATTTATTAACCTGTTGCACTTGAATATTGAATTCGCCAATTGTTAAAAAGCCATAGTAGCATTAGGTTATTTATGAATATCTCCCGATGCAAATTTATCATATACATGTGGCACATAATCATGCATCATTTGTAGCAGCTCTATCGGATTATCAGAAAAAAGCGCATTATTGCGGTAAGCTTTATGCAAAAAACCATTGTGCGTCATGGTATCCAACATGGCAATCATTGGGTCATAAAAACCATCAACATTTAGGAAACCGACAGGGAATTTTTTATCACCTAATATCGTCAGCATCAAGACCTCACCAATTTCATCCAAAGTGCCATAGCCACCTGGCATGGCAATGAAGCCGTCCGATAAGTCAATCATCTTATTGCGCCTTTCGTACATGGTATCCACAGTATGCAGTTCGTGCAAATCGTGGTTTACCACTTCGCGTTGCATCAAAAAATGAGGGGCTACACCGACAGCCTGGCCACCATTATGCACCACAGCTTCGGCAATAATACCCATCAGACCTACTTTTCCGCCACCATAGACGAGCTTGATATTTCTTTTTGCCATCAACAATCCCAATTCGGTTGCTTTTTCGGCGAAGGCGGGGTTTGTGCCTTTCATTGAGCCACAATAGACGGCGACGCTTCTCAATTCCATATTTTTTTAATTTAATTAAAATGATAGTTGCGCAAATATAGAAATTTTGAGCGCATCCATAAACTGCGTGAAAAAAAGATTAATCGAATACTTAGATAAGCGTGTCGAGTATATTTAGGCATTGTGGTTGATATAGCTATTTTTGATGCGATATTTGTTAGAAAAGTATTTTGAGACCCCCCCTCGGTCAGGCTTTTATCGTGATTATGAATATTTTCAACAGTTTCTTATATTTGCGTCTTTTTAAAGTAAATTTCATCATTTTTAAATACAAGACATCGTGATAATTTTTGGCGTTATATTGCTCATCTATATACTGATGAGCCTTACCCTCCGCAAAGTTTTTGAAAAAGCGGGTGTTCCCGCTTGGAAAGCCCTTGTGCCAGGTATCAATTTTATTGAAATATGCAAACTGATTGGGCAGCCTACGTCTCATGCAGCGTGGATGTTGTTTCCGATTGTCAATATATTCACTTATGCGGGTATGAAAGTGGATTTAGTGCGTTCATTCGGCAAATTTTCTTTTGGTGATAGCTTTTGGTCAGTAGTCTTTTCTCCTTTTATTTTGAATAAAATTGGCAACGATAATTCAAAATACGAGGGGCAAATAGTACCGAAAGAAAAAGCCTATATGGAAGAACTCCGCCAAGCGCAAACCAAAAAAGATGAACGCGCCATCAAGAAATTAGATACCAGCCCTTACAAAAAAGGACCTTTGCGTGAGTGGGTTGAGGCAATAGTATTCGCCGTATTTGCCGCTGCGTTTATCCGAATGTTTTTAATTGAAGCATATGTTATTCCCACTTCTTCTATGGAAGGCTCGCTCTTGATTGGTGATTATTTATTTGTAAGTAAAGCGCATTATGGCATCAGAACACCGATGACGGTTTTGCAAGTACCCCTTTTGCACAACCAGATTCCAGTTGTCAATACCGAATCATATATCAAAGAACCTAATTTTGGCTACCACCGTTTACCCGCTTTGCAAAGTGTGCAGCGCAATGAGCCGTTTGTATTCAATTGGCCCGCAGGAGATAGTTCATATGTAGATATTGAAGGTTCGTATATGTACAATATGGACTTTATTAGATCAAAACCTACATTATTGCCGCAATTACAAGCAAAAGGTATTGATTTAACAGTCAGACCCGTTGATAAGAGAGACCATTATATCAAGCGTTGTGTCGCTTTGCCAGGTGATGTTTTTGAGATAAAAGACCGCACTATCCACATAAACGGACAAGCGCAGACGCAACCCGAAAACGTACAATTTAACTATTTAGTTAAGGGTAATTTTAATCCTGACAGACTTCGAGAAATGGGTATAAATCTCACGACGGATGCCCAGATGGTAGATGCTAAAAATGGTGTGGCAATGTTTGCACTATCTCCCGCCCATCTAAAACAACTTCAAGAAATTGGTTATTCGACAGAGTTGTATGCGCGTCAAGAAATAGACCATACTTTGTTTCCTCAAGACACAATCCATTTTAAATGGTCTATTGATAATTATGGACCTATTACAATGCCAAAAGCGGGTGAAACAGTACAACTTTCGATGGATAATATTGCCCTTTATTGGCGTGTCATTAAAATTTATGAAAACAATGCTTTGGAGTTTAAAAATAATGATATTTTCATAAATGGCACAAAGGCAAAGAGTTATACGTTCAAGCAAAATTATTATTGGGCAGTGGGCGACAATCGTCACAATTCGCAAGACTCGCGCTTTTGGGGTTTTGTTCCCGAAGACCATGTCGTAGGTAAGCCATTATTTATATGGTTCTCAAAAGGAGAATTGGGTATTCGTTGGAATAGAATATTTACCTCGGCTGTGAAGCATTGATGTATTAAAATACTGAGGGGTAGGTGATAGATACTTTTAAAGTGTCTATCACCTGTAAATAATAAAGGGCTGCCTCATGACGAGACAGCCCTTTTAAAATATGGCTGTTTTTCTGATGTTTTAAAGTTTAAACTCCATTTCAACGGCTCTGCCATTATCGTGGAAGCGACATCTGTCGCTCAATTGACGCATTAGAAATACGCCGCGTCCGCCACATTCGCAAACTCTTTCGGGAGAAGTCGGGTCTGGTACACTGTTAAAATCGAAACCACGACCTTCATCTTTTACCATAATAGCCAATCTGCCGTTACGGGATAGGGTTTTAACTTCAACCATTTTATTTGCATCTTCTTTGTTGCCGTGAATAATGGCATTATTTACGGCTTCCGTCAATGAAATGAGGATATTACCGTATGTATCTGGTGCAAAATTGAATGTAGAAGCTAACCTATCTACCAATGAACTAACTTTATCTATGTTTTTGGGGCACGAACTTAACCTTAGAGAAGTAGTGCTATCTTTCATGCGTTTTTTTTAAATTTTTTTTGAACCGAGGTATTTAGTTTTCAAAATTTTTGGATTATAATGATGAAAATCGGTTATCTATTCTGTTCGGAGAAAACACTTAAATGGATTATCAATAACTGTAAGACGGCATAGTAGCCGAAATGTCACCAATATTATGACGGATTTTATGATAAAATAATTTAAAATGTTATTTCCTAACGATGCTTAGAATGTGTAAGCGAAAATTAAGGTTGTGTGGAAAGTTTAAATTAGATGAGATTATAACGTGCTGAATCCAAATATGGTGCAATTTAAGATTATCTTAACACTATGTCAAGGGGTAAGTGTAATCTTGACACTTAAAATAGCAAATTACAGTACTTATTTTTTCCTATATCATTGATTAACAATGATATAGCTGTTTTAAAAAAAATATAAAATATTAGTTGGAACATTGATTTTATGCCTACTAAAAGAACAATTTCTAAATTACATCAGAATGACGCTACTTATTTTTACATTAATACTCACTGATAAAACTAATATTTGTTTTTCAAGCTTGGCAGAATGGGGAACTGTTTTTGATTTTCTATTTATAAAAAATTCCAATTTTTTATAAATAAAAAACCAAAAACCTTCTCGGATTTTTATAAAATATTAAAGTGACTACCTCTAATTAAACGCTCTTTTATAATTTATTTGCAATCACTTTTTATTTACCAAATGCCAAATTTGGGTCTGGTTGCCCAATATTTTGGTAAAGCCTTTCACATCGTCACCCGTCCACGCATTATTCATTTCGCCATACGTACCAAAGCCCGAATTCATCAAATCAAAGTCACTCTTTATGCCTTCCAACTCGAAGCGATAAGGCATTAGCTTGACAAAAACAGTACCCGTTACGTTTTGCTGTGTATCGAGTAAAAACGTTTCAATATTGCGCATAACGGGGTCAAGAAACTGCCCTTCGTGCAGGAGCATACCGTACCAATTTGCCAATTGTTCCTTCCAATAGGCTTGCCACTTCGTTAATATGTGTTTTTCCAATAAATGATGTGCTTTGAGGATAATCAAAGGTGCAGCCGCTTCAAATCCCACGCGCCCTTTGATGCCAATAATAGTATCGCCGATGTGTATATCGCGTCCGATAGCATAGACCTTGGCGAGGGTTTCTAATTTTTTGATGGCATCGGTTGGGTGTTCAAATCGCTCACCATTCACGCCCATAAGTTCGCCTTTATCAAAAAAGAGTTCACATACTGAGGGGGTCGCGTTGGTATCTAATTGGGTTGGATAGGCTTGTTCTGGCAGCGATTTGTCGCTTGTCAAAGTCTCTTTACCGCCTACTGATGTTCCCCAAATACCCTTATTGATGCTGTATTGCGCTTTTTCCCAACTCCAACTGACACCGTGTTTGGCAAGGTATTCAATTTCCGCTTGTCGGCTCAAACGCAGGTCACGAATAGGGGTAATAATTTCTAAATTATCACCTAATACATTAAAAATCAAATCAAACCGCACTTGGTCATTGCCCGCACCTGTCGAGCCATGCGCAATAGCTGATGCCCCAATGCTATTCGCAAATCGGATAACCGCTATGGCTTGAAACATACGCTCGGCTGATACAGAGAGTGGATATGTATTATTGCGCAATACATTGCCGAATATCAAATATTTGATGCACTCATCATAATAGTTTTGAACTGCATCTACGACTTGAAAGGTTTTTGCACCCAAAGCGTATGCGCGTTCTTCCATATTTGTCAATTCTTCGGGCGAGAAGCCACCCGTATCCACAGTTACTGCGTGAATATCATAGCCCATATCGGCTGTCAAATATTTGATGCAAAAGGAGGTATCTAAACCGCCCGAATAGGCAAGTACAACTTTTTTCATAAAGGTATTTGTTTGATAATGAATTGGTTATGTAAAATACTGAGGGGTATCGGCAATTCCGTATATGACTTAAATAGACCACAGATTTGACAGATTATTCTGGTTTCCGCTGATTTTTTTCCAATTAGACATAAAAAATCTTATATAACCCGTGTTATCCGCGTTCTGAATTTGATACTAATTTTTCAAAAAATCGCCATCAATAATCAGCAATGTAACGCCTTCTGTACCCGTAATTGACCGATGCGAACTTAGATCATCGGAAACTATATAGGTCATGCCTTTTGTCAAACGATATAGTGTACCATCTTCCATTTCACTGATAAATTCGCCCTCTAAGCAATGGACAATATGCCCTTTTTGACACCAATGGTCGGCTAAATACTGAGGGGTGTAGGTCACAATCCGTACGCGCAAACCACTATATTGCAGCGTTTGCCAAAAAGCCAAACCGCTATCGCCTTTGTGTTGTGTGGGGGCTATCTGCTGCCAGTCTATGGCTTGAAAAGGGATATTCATATATTATTGAGATTAGAGATTATGAGATTGGAGACTATGAAACATTAAATTTCAAAATCTCCAATCTCAAAAACTCCATTATTTAAAAGAAATCTGTAGCAAAACGCACAGTTTTGAACTCTTTTTGTTCATCTTTTTTATCTGACTTGCCTTTCGATACGCTGTTTAAAACCATGTGGCTAAGGTCATGCTTCATTGCTTCTTCTTCCTCTTTTGATGGCGCGAGCATACCCGTACAGAGGCACATTTTGCGCTGTTTTGCTTGCAAAATGTCATAATTTGGACAACTTGAACAACCTTTCCAGAACGAATCATCTTGTGTTAATTCACTAAAAGGAACGGGCATATATCCCAATTCGGTATTGATTTTCATCACGGGTCCGCTTGTTGTGATACCAAAGACCTTTGACTTTGGATATAAGTTACGCGCCAAGTCAAACGCTTCTTTTTTGATAGCGCGTGCCAGACCGTGCTTGCGGTATTCGGGGTCAACAATGAGACCCGAATTGGAAACATAATTGCCATGTCCCCACGATTCGACATAACAAAAGCCGACTAATTTTTCACCATCAAAAGCTACCACAGCGTGACCCGAGTTCAGCTTTTTTTCTATATAATTGGGGTCGCGTTTGGCAATACCAGTGCCACGTACGCGCGCCGATTCTTCTATTAATTCACAGATTTGTTGAGAGTAGGGGGCGTGTGTTTCATTAGCTACTACAATTTGAATTGACATATCTCTTTGATTTTCCATTTTCCTATTAAAAAAAATTGTTTTTAATGATTAAATATAATGGATAGTTGATAATGGATAGTGTAAAGATGATAATGCATAGTATGCCCTATACGCGCTATACATTATGGTCTATATACTATCAACTACCAATTAGATGCAGTCGTTGCCCACAGGCTCTTGACCACAGGATATATAAATAAAAACGGTTAGGGAAATTTTGTTAGACTTGTACGACTACACGCCTGGCGTGCATATATGTCGGAATGGCTCAACTTTTCACGCTTCCGCGTGGTGGAATACGGCAAGGTCGGAACGGTCGGATTTGACGTTCACAGTAGGTAGTAAGGAATGATATGTTAGCCGTATAGTTCATATTCAAAGACAAATGTACGCATCTGTTGTATATTACGCAATACTATGCCGAACTAAATTGCATTTTTAACTAAATTTTAAATTATAAACCCCAATACCAAGTATATATGCCTTATTTTTGCGCGGGCGTTTACGCCCTCAGTCATGCTTATAGTGAGCGCGTCTCGCGCCATCACGCTTTGCGTGACTTGATAGAGCGAATGCACCATATTATTAGCGTTTTTAGAAGAAAAGAGAATTTTGAGTTAACATTTATCTTGTTCTTCTGTTAAAAATAGTCTTTAATATAAATCATTACCAATTATATATTTATGTCAGTTGAATTTCACAAGCTCAAAATAGCAAGCATTTCGGAGGAAACAGCAGATACAGTCGCTATCAGCTTTGAAGTACCCGAACCTTTGACCAGCACTTTTCAGTTTACACAAGGGCAATATTTGACCCTCAAAATGGAGGTGAATGGCAAAGAAGAACGTCGCGCGTATTCGCTATGCTCAAGCCCCGTGGATTATAAATGGACAGTGGCGGTGAAGCGTGTACCAAAAGGGAAAGTATCAAATCATCTTTTTTCTAATCTAAAAGTTGGCAATACACTTGAAGTTATGCCACCACAAGGTCGTTTTTTTACGCCTTTACACGCTGATCATCGCAAAACGTATTATATCATCGGAGCGGGTTCGGGCATTACACCTTTGATGAGTATCATCAGAACGATAGTAGAAGTAGAGCCTGCCTCAACTGTCTTTTTGCTCTATGGCAATCGCAATGAAGACAGCATTATTTTTAAAAATACGCTGGATGACTTACAGAAAAAGTACGAGGGGCAACTCATCGTGGAGCATATACTCAGCCAACCCAAAAAAGAAAAATCGGGTGGTTTAGCAGGTCTTTTTTCAAAAGGTAAAACAACTTGGACGGGCAAAACGGGGCGCATTGACAGAAAGGTTGTTGAAGATTTTTTAGAAAAAAATCCTCAACGTAGCAAAGAAGCAGAATACTTCGTTTGTGGTCCTGGTGGTTTGATTGAGGTCGTACAAGCTACCCTTGCCGCTTCAACTATTGATAAAAAACACATTCACATCGAGCATTTCAACAATGAACCTGCCGCTGCACCTAAAGCAACAGGGGCTGTCGCTAATAGTGCAGCCTTAACCGTAACGCTTAACGGCGTAGTTATTGAAGCCACCATGAAATCGGGGGATACCATATTGGATACTTTGATTGGCATGAAAAAAGACCCACCCTACTCTTGTACGTCGGGCGCGTGTAGTACCTGTATGGCGAAGGTCGTCAAAGGCTCTGTTAAAATGGATGCGTGTTACGCTTTAGATGATGACGAGGTAGCAGCAGGCTATATATTGACGTGCCAAGCCAGACCTACTTCTGATACAATCGAAATTACTTATGATGTATAAATATTAATACAGGCTTTTCAATCTGTTGATTAGGGGGAAAAACCTTACCTTTACTTTTTGACACATTCATCATTTAACATTATTGACAGCTTTTGAAAAATAAAAATCAAGATAATAAAGTCCTTGCTTTTCAAGTAGGGAAAGACGAGCGT
>JAYVKQ010000092.1:0-2453 GCA_043768285.1 Saprospiraceae bacterium
CGGGTCGCATCTGCAACCCGCCACAACAAATTATAATCCCATGAACATATTTTCTTAAAATTCAGATGAATTTTTGCTTCAATATCGGTCTGAATTTACCTTAATTTCTTTGTCTTAATTAATTTTAGTTTGTAATTATAAACGCTAATAAACCTTAATCTATTTCGTATGAATATCATTCCTCTGTCACCTCTTTGTCATTTTTAAAATTTAGATAATCGCAGAGAGCAAGCCGTAATTCTTATTAAATTGGTTAATTATTTTCTTGGCTCTGTTTAAGCGTTTAAATTCCTAACAGGCTCATAGTGTTTGTATAGTTTTCTAATACTGTTTTTTCTCACAGAAAACTATGTTTGTTTTGTCTCTATCAACTGAACTAAGGCTTGCTTGCGACGGCTAAATTATAATCCCATGAACAATATTCTTGAACACAGTACAAAGATGCAATAGTATTTTTCGCTGTGCAAAGACAAAATAATGGCATTGTGATATATTTATTTTAAATAATTGTTAAAATTATATTTTATAAACAATTGATAATCAATTATATTCGCATTTTATTAACAATTACTACATTCTGTTTTGTAAGAAATTAGTTATTGTTTGTGAAAATATTTTTTTTATTTTTTTTTAAAAAAGAGTAAAAATATTTTGAAAAGAGGGAAAAGGCGGGTTTTAGGCAGTAAAAAAGGTGGAAAATACTGAGGGGGTAGATTAACAAGGTGCTTCTAACTTTTTTAAAAAATTGTCATTGCGAGCGCAGCGAAGCAATCTGTGCCATTTTTCGAAAGGTTAAATATTTCGGGTAGTGCCACAGATTGCTTCGTCGTACCTCCTCGCAATGACAATTTTTGCGAAAGCGTTAGCTATATATCTATCGCCCACCAGGAGGGCAATGCGCTTTCAAATACTGCGTAAACAAGGTATGCAAATGCGCCTCCGTGCCTTCGCCTTCATATATGCCATGCGAGCGATTGGGGTAGGGCATCACTTGAAACTGCTTATTATGCTTAATCAATTCATTAATCAGCATTTCGGCATTTTGATAATGCACATTGTCATCACCTGTGCCGTGTATATAGAGGAGATTGCCACGCAAATTTTTAGCGTGCGTCAAAGGTGAACCAGCTATAAAATCTTCCTTATTTTCCTGCGGAATACCCATATAGCGTTCTTGATAAATATTGTCATAGGTCAATTGATTGGCTACGGCGGCAATAGAAATCCCCGTTTTGTATATATCTGGATATTGAAAAAGTAGATTCAAGGTAGCCGAACCACCACCACTCCAACCCCAAACTGCCACGCGACTGGTATCCACAAACGACCATTTAAAAACTTCTTTCGCGCCCATCGCTTGGTCGCGGATATTGACAACGCCAATTTTGCGGTATATTGACTTGCGCCACGCCTTGCCTTTGGGCGCAGGCGTACCACGTCCGTCAAGCGAGACATATATATAACCATCATCAGCCAAATCGCCATTATACATCTTTTCACTACCTGTATTATAATTGTCTTTTACGGTAGCCCCTGCGGGTTCGGAATAGACATAAAATAGAATAGGGTACTTTTTAGTACTGTCAAAATTTGTTGGTTTTACCCACCAACCATCCATCGTAACGCCATCGGCTGTTGTTACTTGGAAAAACTGCGCAGGATTGGTCTTTAACTTTGCCGTTTTAAGCCGTGTTGCTATGCTGCCCCCCTCAGTCAAAGGCTTATTGTCGGGTAGTGAAATCCATTCTGTTATGCGTGGTGTTTCCCGATTACTAAAATTATGGGTCGCAAATCGCGCTGTGGATGACATTGTATAGGCGTGTGTTCCTTTCTGATTTGGGTCGCTCACTAACTCGGGTTGTGAAGAAGTGCCGTCTAACTTGACGCGATATAGATAGCGTTGGGTCGCATTGTCGGGCGAGGCGTAGAAATAAACCCAATTATTGGTTTCGTCAATACCCGCAATATCCGTAGCGTCATAATTGCCTTTGGTCAAAAGGGTTTCTTTACCTGTGCGGTCAATGCGGTATATGTGCTGCCAACCATCTTTTTCACTCGTCCACAAAAACGAATTTTTATCCGACAACCATTGCCAACCCGCAATATCGAATGAGACACCTGCGCCATCGGGAACATCTATCCACACATTGTCTTTTTCTTCCCAAATGGCACGTGTTGCACCTGTTTTGGCGTTAGAAAGTTGGATTTTAGCATGGGTTTGCTTGCGGTTGAGTTGCACCAATATCAATTCTTCAGCATTGGCAGCCCAATCCATACGCGGGATATAGTTTTGGGCAGGGTCGCCCTCTACGTTCATCCAAGTGGTTTTGCCGTTTTTGACATCCACCACACCCACACGGCAAGGCGACGGTGCTTCACCCACTTTCGGATATTCAACGGGAATGGGGGTAGAGTATATCGCATCCGTCGTGTTGAGCATATAAAAGTCCTTG
>JAYVKQ010000093.1:0-6909 GCA_043768285.1 Saprospiraceae bacterium
TTAGACATATATTAGAGTGTATATTAGATAAAAATGTATTTTTGACGCTGCAAAATACGTTTTTTTGTAGCAGTCAAAAAAAAATATAAATCATCAGAAAAATTATGGACAAATCAAGTATCAATAATGCTTTAAAACAAGCCGATAAAGCGTTCAAAACCTATCGTTTTACAACGGGAAAACAACGTGCAACCTTCCTAAAAGCCATAGGTGAAGAAATCATGGCTCTCGGCGATGCCCTTATCGAAACAACAAGTCGGGAGACCAATTTGCCTACCGCCCGTCTTGTGGGTGAGCGCGGACGCACTATTTTGCAACTCACCCAATTTGCCAATTTTGTAGAAGAAGGCTCTTGGGTAGATGCTATTATTGATACTGCACAGCCCGATAGACAGCCCTTGCCCAAAGTGGATATTCGCAAAATGAACGTGCCGTTGGGTACAGTAGCGGTATTTGGGTCAAGCAATTTTCCATTTGCCTACTCCACGGCGGGCGGTGATACGGCTTCGGCTTTGGCAACAGGCTGTCCCGTCATCGTGAAAGGACACCCTGCCCACGCCGAGACTTCGCGCATGGTAGCGAGTGCCATATTAAAAGCTGCAAAACGGACGGGTATGCCCGAGGGCGTATTTGCGCATATAGAAGGCGGTATCGAAGAAGGGGTATATGTGGTGAAGCATCCCACTGTAAAAGCTGTGGGTTTTACGGGCTCACTCGTCGGTGGTAAAGCCTTATTTGATATAGCGAACAAACGCAAAGTGCCGATTCCCGTTTTTGCCGAAATGGGCAGCACCAACCCCGTTTTTCTGTTTGAAAATGCTTTGACACTGAGGGGGTCGGCGATGGCAACGCAATTGGCAGATTCTGCGACATTGGGCGTGGGTCAATTTTGCACAAAACCGGGTTTGATGATAGGCGTGGATAGCCCCGCACTCGATGGTTTTATCAATAATTTGAGAAACAATATGGCAGCCAAAACTGCCGCCCCACTATTGCATCAAGGCATAGCTAATAATTTTAAAAAAGGATTGCAAAATATTGAAAATCAGCATATTACCGAATTTAAAACCTTTGCCAAAAGCGATAAGCCGATTGACGGTGTGCCTTCAATGGGCATCACAACAGGACAAGCTTTTTTGAAAAATAAGGCTTTGCATCAAGAAGTATTTGGTCCTTTTGCGCTCGTCATAAAGTGTAAAGACAAAGCAGAAATGAAGCGTGTTGCCGATAGTTTGGAAGGTCAATTAACGTCTTCACTGATGGCAGAACCAGAAGATATTAAGAAAAACAAAGACTTATTAGCCATTATATCTGACAAATGCGGACGTTTTATATTGAACGGCGTACCGACAGGCGTAGAAGTAACCGATGCGATGCAGCATGGCGGACCTTATCCTGCAAGTACCGATAGCCGCTACTCATCAGTCAGTGTGGACGCAGTATATAGGTGGGTGCGCCCATTATCCTACCAAAGTTTTTCAAATGATATATTGCCAAATGAGTTGAAAAACGAGAACCCCCTCAGTATTTTGAGGCGAGTGAATGGGGTTTTGACGAAGGAAAAGGTTTAAGTCAGTTTAAAAACTAAAAGAGCTGTCATTGCACGCAATGACAGCTCTTTTAGTTTTTAAACGGTTTGATATTCAATCACTTATCATAATACTCAACCCCATTCTCATTCACAAACCCCGTCAAACCTTCTTTCGTGACCACTTCCACAAAGCCATTTTTAAAGCCTTTGATGTTTTTATATTTGGTATCAATAAACTTGCGGGTGCTGGCGATGAAATACCCCATTGTGTTATCTTTTATCAATAAAAACCCATTATTATTGGCATCAACAAAGATATTATCGTATTCAAAGGGCACAATCGCATCGGGCATACCCGCCGCCATAACACCCCATTTGTTGTCTTTTCTTACCTTGAAAAATAGCTTTAAATCCGTAGAATCAACTAATTTTTTAGGCGGCAAATAGTGAATATCAATGTCATCATATTCAAAAGGTAGTATTTGTGTAGAATCCATATTCGACAAAGCACCCCATTTATCATTCATTTTTGCTACGAAATAGGTTACCCTTTTTTTACTCGTGTCCGTCGTTGTTATAAAACTATCAACCTTGAAAGAGTACAATTTCGTTTTAATATCTTGATATAAAAAATCAGTGACCGAGCCATTTTTTGACGTAATAATACCCCAGTTATCGCCTTTCCGCGCTAAAAGGGTATCAAAACTCATAGGTTGCAGAAATTTTATAGAATCGTAATGGGCGTGAATAATATCTCGCGTATCAATTTTGAAAAAGGGGGCTTTATTAGACGGCGTTTTTATCTTTAAAACATAGCCCATTTTGTAGCCCGTGGCTGTGCTGTCGTAGGTTAATTCGGGTATATAAAGTTCCGTAAATGGCATTTCGCCAATAAATACTTTGCCCGATTTGAACTTGCCATTGGTGACGTTTGCTTTGAAAACAGTATCTAATTGGACGTGTCGGGGGATTTGGTACTCCACATTAGCGTCTTCGGTCACATATACCCAGTCCGCTTCTTCATCGGCTCGCGCAATAAACCCTGATTTGAACAAGGGATAAATATCTTTAAAAATAGGCTGCACAACAAAGTCGCCTGTCACATCAATGACCCCTTTTTTATTATTGAGTTGAACAATGGAAAAAGAATAATTAATACCCTCTTGTTTATCAAATAAAGTAGCATTTTGATACTGAGTGGGTATGATTAGTTCGCCTAAAACGTTGGAAAATCCCCATTTTACGCCCTTTCTGTAAGGCACTAATTGGCTCTCGTTTGTGAAGGCAAGGTCGCCACCACCGCCTTTATTATGCACCAACCCAAAATGCGGTTTTACACACACCAAGTTTTCGCTGCTACCAGCAAGTATCAACCTTTCGGGCTTATTGGGTAGGCAGGTTATCACATTGTCTTGATAGTTCAGATAATTCAAACTTCGGGGCAAGCGCGGTAATTCTGTTAAGAGATTTTTTTGACAATCTAAATGGCGCAAAGAAGCGGGTAAATCAATTAATTGCTCAATATCATTAAAAGCGATATTCAGACTTGCCAAACGCCGTGGCAGCCCAGGCAGAGCACTTAGCTTGTTTTGCTGTACATTTAAAACCTTTAAAAAATCGGGCAAAACAGGTAATTTGATTAGTTTGTTATTATTTACAATCAATTCTTCTAACAAATATGTTAATTTTGGCAAAGTATCTAATTGGTTATTCGCCCCTAATATTGATTGCAATGTAGCTGGTAATACGGGCAAATATTGAATATTATTATTTGAAAAATCCAAATGCGTGATTTCGTTGGACAAAGTAGGCAGGCTATCCCAATGGTTGTAGCTACAATCGAACACCCTCAACCGAATAGGTAAAGAGGGTAGCTTTTTGAGGTCTGTTCCGATGCAAATAAACTCGGTGAGCATAGGCGGCAAGGTGAAAACGTAGGGTATTTTATTGCCACTTATGTCTAAATGTGTCAATGAATCGGGTAAAAGAGGCACAGCTTTTAATTTGAGATGAGCACAATTTAAAACCCTTAAACTGGATTGCGTCAAAACAGGAAAAATACTGAGGGGGTTGTTAGAACAGTCCAAATCAGATAAGTTTTTAAAGCCCTCTAAGCCTTGAAGATTTTTGATACCAGAGCTACTAATGTCAAGCCTATCCAGAATTTGCGCTTGCAACTTCAAACGGTCAAGGCTATCAATACAATTGGGACATTGGGCGCGAATAGCTTTAGCAAACCGAGTGTCGGGAATGAGTTGTGCGTAAAAGGTAGAGGTACATAGAGTGAGGATTGCGCATATAATCGCAATGCGTGGTAGTCTCGTCATGGTCTTAAAATTTTGTTTGTTATAGTTTGTTTTATTATAATTTGAAGCGCAAAGATACCCAAATAGTATTAGAATACACATATTAGAATTGTCATTTTTTCATAACAACAATACATACATATATACAATTAAGGATTACGGGTGTTTAGGCTTGGGCGAGAAGTGTAGTGAAAATGTATATTGGAAGTATATATAGTTTGCTCATTTTATAATTGGCGGAATGTATTCTACTTGAATAAAAACATTGTGCAAATGATTGAAATCGGCATCTGTTGTCAATAAAACACTATCAAAAACGAATGCAGTGGCTGCAATCCACAAGTCATTTTTACCCATTTTTCGGGCAGAACCACGTAATGAAAGTGTAGGATGACTACTTTGACTAAAAGCATCTATATCTGCATAGGTTTCCATCATATCTTCTCCTTCAACAGCGATGACCTTTAAACTTTTAAATAGTTCTTTCACCTTGTACATTTTGTTTTTACCCCAGTGATTACGTTTAGCAAATGAATATATTTCACCAACTGAAACGGTTGAGATGATAGCTTCATTTTGCAGCCCATATGGGTCAAATTGATTTTCGATTTGATGGAAAATAGGAGAATCTCTCAAAGTATGAACCAATATATTGGTATCTAAAACATAAGTCATAACGGTTTATGGATTTAGTTGAGCAATTATTTCTTCTGCGGATGGAGCATCTTTCCATAATTCTTGTAACCTCAATATCGTATCTTTTTTAACAGCATAAGGTTTGGCATTTCTTGGTTTGAAACCAGAACGTAATTTTCTATATGGCATATCCGCAATCGCAATAGGCGGGTCTAATGGTTGAATTGCTATTAGCGGTTCAATTTCATATTCAATATGTAATTTCTTTTTTACAGTATGATAAAAAGCTGCATCATCTTCCAACAGTTGCAGGAAAAAAGATTTAAACTCCTCTACACTTTGTGTCGTGTTATATGCCTTGCTTATTGTTTCTGCCATTGATTGATATTTTTTACAAAAATAACCCTTTTTTTGACTTGTAAAACATCCCCTCAGTATTTTGCACCTTAAATTGATGAAAAAATAAAAAAAAATTCTACTTTCGTTGTCATATCCAATTGCCTTTTCGCATATACAGTTGTAAACACTCTGTATATCCTGAAACCAAAAAAAAGCAATTGGAATAGTGCGACATAAAACATCTCTTTTTTTTAAAGAAAAGAATAGCCAATGCAGTCTGTTCCAAATCAAAATTTCGGTCTAAATTTTCAAGAATTTGAAACCCTCGTGCGCCGCCTTCGGGCGGGAGACGAAACGCTCTTTGACCATATTTTTAGAAAACACTTTGAGGATTGTCGCCGATTTCTCGTATATGAGAAAAAAGTGCCCACCGATGATGCCTATGATTTGACCATTGATACCATTCTCGATTTTCGAGATTTGTTGATTGCGGGTAAAATCAATTATGGCAATATGCGCTTTTTGTTTACCCGTATGGCTTTTACAACTTGGCTAAAAAGGGCTAACAAAAATGCGAAAACATCGGATATTGACGACCTTAAATTGGATTTTGCCGATGATATTGCTATTGATTGGGACGATGATACCCACAATGCTCTCGGTAAGGCTTGGGGACTTTTGGAAAAAAAATGCCAAGAAACCCTGCGGCTGCGCTACTACGACAATCTGCAAATTCAGCAAATTGCCGAATTGCGCGAAGCCAAAGCCAATTCCGTCACGCAGGAAAATAAACGCTGTATGACAGCTTTGAAGCAATACTTTTTTCAGAATTATGTGGTTTAAATTGTTGTATTGTTGAATGGTTAAATTGCTATTAGAACGATAAAACAATTTAGTAAAATAACAATACCAATCAATAAAACTTATAAAACATGAAGCAGAATACAAAAAAACTACTCGAACAATATAAAAATGATGCGCTTTCGCCTGAAAATAGGGAGGGGGTAGAGCGCAATATGATACAAGAAGCGATACGCCAAACAGATCGCAAAAAATGGGTAGCGCGCCTTGACGAGGAGGGTATTGAGCGCGATATTGCCTCCGCGCCTGATACCATTGCCACGCCCAAACGGACGCTTTTTCGCCGCCTTACGCCGTATGCCATTGGCTTGGCTGCGTCTATTGCGTTTCTGGTTATGGTAGTATTACAGCCGTCGGATAGTTTCGATAGCAGTGTGCATAATAATCGTTTTCCAGTAGCCGAGGTTCGTATGGGCAACAACAACGACCCCGTAACATGGAAAATGGCGATGGACGCATACCGCAATGATAATTTTACGGAAGCCAATATTTTAATCAATAAATTAGAAGACAAAACGGCAGAACAACAATTTTATGGCGCGTTATCTGCCTTATATCAAGAGACCCCCGATTATAGAACGGCGGCGAGCACATTCCGATATTTTGTAGATAGAAATGATGCCTTTTATGCCGAAGAAGCCCGTTGGTTTTTAGCTTATGCATTGTTTAAATTACAAGATAAAGACGCTGCAAAAACGATATTACAAAGCATTGTGAATAAAAAAGGCTATAACCATAAAAAGGCAGCAGAGATATTGAAAAAAGAGTTTTGATATATTTAAGACAGCCACTAATTGCACTAATTTTCACTAATAATAGACTAATTATAGAAAGAAATTAGTGAAAATTAGTGCAATTAGTGGCAGAAAAAAAAATATAACTTTTTTGTCACATTCCAAACCCTAAAAGCATATATAATTATACATCAAAAAAACAACGATTGTTAACCTCTAAACGATACCACCCAAAAGCCGATAAATTATAATCCTTTGAAATCACCAACACCCAGAAAACACAATTTATAATCACTCAAAAACCGATAACGCTATTACACGCCGTAGCTTTGAAAAACGTTACGGCGTTTTTTTCTTAATGGACAACTGACAATGTAAAATGGACAATAAATTGATAATCAGAATATTATCCATTATCCATCATTAGTGTTCAAAGGATATTGGTAAATTGACTAAAAATGCTTCTCGACAAAGGTTTAGTAAACGGAAAATTATTTTTTTT
>JAYVKQ010000094.1:0-3958 GCA_043768285.1 Saprospiraceae bacterium
CAATAGCGGGCGATTTCAATCGCCCTTCGGATGCCACCATAATGTTAAAATCTCAACTTTGTAATTTTATACGGTCACGTAGTTCAACGGATAGAATGGAGGTTTCCGAAGCCTCAGATAAAGGTTCGATTCCTTTCGCGACCACTTTTAAAAAATTTTCAACAAAAAACAGAAAGCCATGCTCGTAATTAGAGCATGGCTTTCTGTTTTAGCCTACCATCTATGTGTAGACACGATTATACTTTCTTATCCAATTCTTTATAAAAAGACTTGACTTGCGCAACCGTCAAATTCATAAGGTTTGCTATTTTATCAATAGAAAAACCCTCCTTGCGCATATTGGTAATAGTACCTTTCAGCAAGTCATGCTTTTCTTTTTCGGCTTGAGTACGTTCTTCTTGTCGTCCTTTTTCTTCGCCTTTTTCCATGCCTTTTTCTTCGCCAAGTTGATAGCCTTCTTCTTTGGCTTGTCTCACTAATATTTCTTCTACGCCCATTGGTCCATTTATTTTTAAAAGTTCTTCATAATTTTGTTCAGATTTAAGGCTTATTTCTGGTTTTTCAAAACGAATATATGCCAAAGTTCGTCGTTTGTCATAGTTGATTGCGGTTTAAGAAATCTGATAATGATGTTTACCACGCAAATATATTAAAATTTTATACCCCTCAGTCATACCTTTGGCTTGATGGCGCAAATAGCGACATATTTTCAAGCATTTTCAACAAAAAAGTTATAATTTTGCGGAAATATATAATTCTGAATGATCAAAATTGGTAATATAAATATTGCGGACTTCCCTCTCTTACTCGCGCCGATGGAGGACATCAGCGACCCACCTTTCCGTGCATTGTGCAAGGAACAAGGCGCGGATATGATGTACACCGAGTTTATTTCGAGCGATGGGTTGGTGCATGATGCCGTTAAAAGTTTTAAAAAATTAGAGATATTTGACTACGAGCGTCCGATTGGTATTCAATATTTTGGTGGTCAGTTAGACAGTATGATTAAGGCGGCGCATATCGTAGAAGGCGCAAATCCTGATGTCATTGATATTAATTATGGCTGCCCCGTAGCGAAAGTCGCTTGCAAAATGGCTGGTGCGGGTCTGTTGCAAGATATTCCTAAAATGATTGAACTCACGGCAGCGGTTGTAAAATCTACCAACAAGCCTGTGACCGTAAAAACGCGCTTGGGTTGGGACGAAAACACTATTAATATTGTGGACGTTGCCGAGCGTTTGCAAGATGTGGGTATCCAAGCCTTAACCATACATGCGCGTACTCGTAAGCAAATGTATAAGGGCGAAGCCAATTGGGAGTGGATTTCTAAAGTCAAAAATAATCCGCGTATGCACATTCCAATATTCGGCAATGGCGATGTGGATACGCCACAAAAAGCCTTAGAATACCGCAATCGCTACGATATTGATGGCATTATGATAGGGCGCGGCGCAATTGGTTATCCGTGGATTTTCAAAGAAATTAAGCATTTTTTCAAGACGGGCGAGCTACTTGCCCCCCCCTCAGTATCTGACCGCATTGATGCCGTGCGCAAGCATTTGCAGAAGTCAATTGAGTGGAAAGGTGAGCGCGTTGGGATTTACGAAATGCGTCCGCACTATACCAATTATTTCAGAGGGTTGCCAAATGTGAAGCCGTTTAGGTCGCAATTAGTGACGCTGCCTTCGCCAGATGCAATATTTGAATTGTTAGAAGAAATGGATATGTATTATGCAAATATTGAAGAATTAGAAACCGTTTAACCAAAGAACCCATACCACAGTCTGAAGCCTGTGCGTTACACACAAGTCACATTTTGAAACTACGTTTCAAGGAGAAATAGTAAAAGTGGCACTTTTATAAACATTTTGACCCTATCGGGTCATTGCGACATGTACAAATCTAATGACCCGATAGGGTCAAAATGTTTATAAAAGTGCCATTATTCCACTTTTCCGATAGTCACGTAGTGACATAATGTGTCTAAAAATGTGTGTAATGCACCGTTCCAAACGGTGGCACGGGTAAGAGAAATTATTAGCCCATGCTCAATGATGTAAACGAATATTTGGAACGCGAGCAAATAACCTACGAAGATTGGGAATTGCTTCTGACGGCGGGTTGGGATCGCGTAGGTCAGAGCTTTTTTCATCGCCGTTATGACCGCTATCGTATTTTGGAAGATTGGATGGGCGTGATGGAAATTATGCCGTTGCGGTATCGTCTGGAGGATTTTACATTTTCAAAAAGCCAGCGCATTATCAATAAGCGTAACGAAGATTTGACGAAAATATACCGCCCTTTGGAGCTTGATGAAGAAAAAATGAACCTTTTTGATGCATGGTATGAAAATAGATTTAAAAAATTTGGTAATATTTTCAATTGGATAACTACCCTCGAAAAACCGTTTAATATGTACGAAATCAGTTTCTATAAGGATAGTAAATTGATTGCGTGCAGCTTTTTTGACGTAACACCCAATTATCAATACAGCACTTTGGGCATGTATCACCCCGACGAAGCCAAACGCAGCTTAGGGACATATACAATGATGAGTGAAATTATACAAGGTATCATATCGGGCAAAACCCACCACTATCCTGGTCATAGTTACCACGGCAAATCCATGTATGAATACAAAAAACAATTCTATAACATGGAGCATTTTGATTGGGAAGCTCGCACTTGGGCTGATTTACCACGTAACTATCCTGTAAATTTAATTTTATGAAATACTACATCATCGCAGGAGAAGCCTCGGGCGATTTGCATGGCTCTAACCTCATAAAAGCCTTGCTCGAAGAAGACCCCGATGCCAACATACACGCATGGGGCGGCGATATGATGGAACAAGCTGGCGCAACACTCCGCAAACACTACCGAGAATTGGCGTTTATGGGTTTTATAGAAGTCGTTAAAAATCTCAAAACTATCCTATCAAATATCTCCTTTTGTAAAAAAGATATTGAGGCTTTTCAGCCCGATGTCATCATTTTCATTGATTATCCAGGGTTTAATTTACGGATTGCAAAATGGGCTAAATCATTAAATATCAAGACATTTTACTATATCTCGCCGCAAATTTGGGCATGGCATACGTCACGTGTACATGGTATCAAAAAGACCATTGACCGTATGTTTTGCATCTTACCTTTTGAAAAAGATTTTTATAAAAAATATGATTATGACGTGGATTATGTAGGGCATCCGTTGTTGGATGTTATTGATATTGTGCGTCCGTCGAATAAATTCGACGGTACAAATGAAAGGCATCCGTCGAATGAATTCGACGGTACGAGCGCAAATGTACCGTCGAATTCATTCGACGGAAACGTTGCAAAAACCATCGTTTTGATGCCAGGCAGTCGTAGGCAAGAGATAGAAAAAATGCTACCCATAATGCTATCAGTTGCACCCTATTTCCCTGATTATCAATTTATTATAGCGGCTGCATCTTCACATCAGTTGAGTTATTATCAGAAATTCACTAAAAATACTGAGGGGGTAAAGATTATACAAAACGATACCTATTCTTTACTAAAAAACGCCACCGCAGCCCTCGTCAAATCAGGAACTTCAACCCTCGAAACGGCTTTGTTTGACGTGCCGCAAGTCGTGTGCTACAAAGGCTCTACCATATCATTTGCTATTGCCAAGCAAGTAATTAAAGTAAAATATATATCGCTTGTAAATTTAATTGCTGATAAAATGATAGTAAAAGAACTCATTCAATCTGATTTGACAACAGAAAACCTTGTACGAGAATTGCAACAAGTCATTGATAATCAAGATATTATCAAAAAAAACTATGAAATACTGAGGGGGGCACTCGGTGATAGTGGTGCAAGCGCAAGGACTGCAAAACTGATGGTGGGGTATTTGAAAAACAAGTAAACACAGTGTTTTTTTTCTTATTCTTTAAAGCAAAGATTTAGGGTAAGTTTTTTGAGAAAATTTG
>JAYVKQ010000095.1:0-2513 GCA_043768285.1 Saprospiraceae bacterium
TTTTTTTTATCACCTTTCCGTTTGCTACTACCTTGATTTACAGTAGTTTAAAAGCTTATTTTCCTAAAAGCAAATGGATAGACAGATTAAAGAAAATAGATACCCCCCTCAGTATTTTTCTGATTGCTCTGTGTTTGATTATCAGCGTTTTATATTGGGGGCATCTTTATACAACAACTTCGTTTAGTCTCGCGGGTTTTCTTTTACTGTGGCAATTTCTGTTTGGTACACAGGCGGTACGCCTTCAGTTTTACCGTGCGTTTCCCATCGGGACAATACCTTTTATCATTGTGAATGGCGTTTTTACAGGCGCATTTACGGAACAACCTATTGTGGTTTATAATCCAGAGGAATATCTCGGTATCCGTTTTTTTACCATTCCCTTAGATGATTTTAGTTATAATTTCGGCTTAGAACTGGCGGTGGTGATGCTGTTTGAGTGGTTTAAAAATAAGCAATATTGAGGTTGATTTTATAAGTTAAAATAAGAAGCCTTATATTTTGAAGCACTGACAAACTAATTTCACAACAAAACCTCTATCTTTGCCCTAAATAGGTCAATAATATGCGTTATTTCAATACATCTGGTCCAAATATTACGGCACAACATTATACCCTTTTGCGTCCGCAATTGGTCGCTAAAGGTTTGGATAAAGTGCATAAAGACCGCTATTTTACGATATGGGCACCGCGCCAAACGGGGAAAAGCACTTACTTTAGACTATTGACAGACCAATTGGTTTTGGAAGGGTATAAAGTCGTTCATGTTAATTTTGAAAATTATAGAGAAGCTGAATTAAGGGTTTTCGTCAATACATTTGCCGATGAACTAACCCGCTATTGGCATTTTGATTTTCATGGAAAAGACCTACACGAAATTTTCCAAACAATTAGAAATACACACGACCAAAAATGGGTGCTTATCATAGACGAAGTTGAAGGTATCAACCCTGATTTTTTTGGTCAATTCCTTCATTCTATCCGCAATGTCTATCATTCTCGCACCGACCATGCTTTAAAATCCGTCATTTTAGTAGGTGTGAGTAATATCGTGGGCGTGGTGCAAGACAATGCCAGCCCTTTCAATATCGCTGATAATCTGAACGTCCCTTATTTCACAGATGCCGAAACGCTCGAACTTTTGGGGCAACATGAAACGGAAACGGGACAATTATTTGACCCCTCCGTAAAAGCCAAAATTTCGGATATTACTGCCAATCAACCTGGCTTAGTCAATGGTTTTGCCCTCAAATTGGTGGAAGATAATCCCACAAAAACCCTTATTGATTACGACGATTATTTGAAAGTAGAAGACTGGTACTTGACGGAAGCCATTGATAAAAATATCTCTAACATCATCAATAAAGCCAAACAATTCCGCCCTTTTGTTGAACGCCTATTGTTTACTGAACCCAAAATTCCATTTCAAATCAATAGAGAAGATATAAAAGTGCTGCATACCAACGGCTTAATCAAGAAAGATGCTGAGGGTTTTGTGGAGTTTTGGGTGCCTTTGTATAAAAAAAGTCTATACGCTGCCTTTTATCCTTACATGAATGGTGAGCAAGGACGCATTCAAGAAAATATTGATATTAGCGATTACTTTACTAATGAAGGCACTTTAAAAATGTCGGTTGTTATCGAAAAATATAAAGAATATGCCCAAAAAAGAGGCTTTCGGTATTTCTTAGAATTTGATGCAGAGGGTAAAGCGATTTCCATAAAAGAAGCCGCTTTGGTGTATAGTTTTGAAACATATATTACTGCTTTTCTGGGCGTTGTGGATGGAACTTCTTATATAGAAGCCCATACCAATCTGGGGAGAACGGATATGATAATCAATATTGCGGGTAAAGAAGATGTGATAGAATTTAAAGTCTATCAAAATATTTCTCAGTTTAGTAAAGGTAAAAAACAATTAGCGTACTACGCCAATCGCTTGGGTTTAACTCGGGCTACTTATTTGGTTTTTGTCAATTCAACCGCTATTCATAAAGATTTAATTGAAACGACAGATTTTATCGACGATAAAAATGTAACCGTTGAAACCTATATCGTGCGGTATGATTTGGAAACCGATTTTTGAGGAGCGTATAACAACTTAAAAGGCAAATCCTATCTTTGCAAAAAGAAAATTCCACATTTTGAAAAATACTGTCTTTGCCATCACGCCCACGTTTACCCAACTGAATACGCCTTATCCCGCTACGGCTTATATCAAAGGTTTTTTGAATACCAAAAACATCTCTTGCTTCCATGCTGATTTGGGTATTGAGGTCATTTTGGCTCTGTTTTCTAAAGACGGATTGACGGATTTATTCTCTTTTATAAAACAAAAAGTAGATAATAATGGAGCGCAAAATGAAGGATTAAACCTTTCAAATACTGAGGGGGTCGCTCAAAAATTAACGCCTAATGCCCAACGCATCATTGCGCTGCAAGACGATTATATCCACACCATTGATGCCGTTATTTTGTTTCTTCAAGGCAAAAACCCTACACTTTCTCACGTC
>JAYVKQ010000096.1:0-4124 GCA_043768285.1 Saprospiraceae bacterium
CGTGTCAGTAGAAAGCCCTTGAAATACTTGTTATTATAAACATTTTGACTCTACGAGTCATAGAAAATTGAGGAAATAGAAATGACACGTAGTGTCAAAATGTTTATTTTAGAGATTTCCGAAGTTACCAGTAGATGAATATACTGGCTTTTTGCGATTGAAAGAATGAGAGTAATACTTCTAAGATAAAACTATAGACACGAATAACTATATCAGTAATCAGATTTTATTAAGCGTTATATTCTTATTTATTGGCATATTAATCTTTCTTTTACCCAATAAATGGATTAATAAAGATAGATGGGGTTGTTTTGGAACAATAATAATAATATGTTGTATATTTAATTTTTTCAGTATAATCACATTATCATATTTTGCAAAAGAAGTTATAGGCACAACTAAAGGTATTTCCACAGGGTTAAAATCTACTATGTCAATAAAATACACATTTGAATACAAAGGGAAACACTACAGTGGCGCGAATGGTTATGATAATACCGTTAAACTTAACGGCGGTAGGTATATAGTCCGTGTTTCAGATTTTATTTTTGTTACAAGTTGGATGGATTTTTCAAGACCTGTTGATTAGCATTTTGATATTAGCTAATGCAAAAGACTAAATTGTGCGAATAATAAATTAAAAAGCCTCGTTAGAGGTGTAATATTGGTAACAATGCTAATAAAAGAACCCGAAAAGGGGCGTAGCCCAGTAATATAAAACCGATTTTAGGGCTACGCCCCTTTTAAATACTGAGGGGTATGTCTTTTTACCAACATTACACCTCTAACGAGGCTTTGGAACTAATTTTTTATAAAAGTTATTAAAATTTACTGCTTAATTCATTCGATGCGTGAGCATTGATAATCAATGATTTGCGTGATTTTTTGAACGAATTTGACGATACATATTAATATAATTAAAACTTTATTAAATTTTTATAATGAGTAAAAAAGGGCGTGTTTTGGTAGCAATGAGTGGTGGCATAGATAGCACCGCCGCCGCCATGATGATGCACGAAGAAGGCTACGAAGTGGTGGGTATTACGATGAAAACGTGGGACTATGCGAATAGTGGTGGCTCCAAAAAAGAAACGGGTTGTTGTAGTCTCGACAGTATCAATGATGCCCGCGCTGTGGCTGTAAAGATGGGTTTTCACCATTTTATCGTGGATATTCGGGCGGAATTTGGGGACTATGTGATTGATAATTTTGTGGACGAATACCTCGCGGGGCGTACACCGAACCCCTGTGTGTTGTGTAATACGCATATAAAATGGTCGTCTTTGCTCAAACGCGCGGATGCTTTGGATTGCGAATTTATCGCTACGGGGCATTATGCGGTCGTAAATGAGCTGGAAGGCAGAAAGTATATCACCAAATCGGCTGACCTCAATAAAGACCAAAGCTACGTGCTATGGGGCTTAAATCAAGAGTGTTTAACGCGCACCCGCTTCCCGTTGGGGCATATGCAAAAGCCCGCCGTTCGAAAATATGTTTATGATGCTGGCTATGAAGAATTTTCAAAAAAAGCGGAAAGTTATGAGATATGCTTTGTGCCTGATAACGACTATCGCGGTTTTTTGAAAAGGCGCGTACCTGCTTTGCAAAGTCAAGTGCACGGCGGCAATTTTGTGAATATGCATGGCGAAGTGGTAGGCACACACGAAGGCTATCCGTTTTATACCATCGGGCAACGCAAAGGTTTGGGCAAAGCGTTTGGCAAGCCCGTTTTTGTGACCAAAATTATTCCCGAAACCAATACCGTTGTGTTGGGTGATACTGAAGATTTGATGCGCAATGGTATGTTTGTGGGCAAAATTAATCTTCAAAAATATGGAATTATACCCCAAGATGGCTTAGAGAGCATCGTCCAAATCCGTTATAATGATGAAGGGACTGTTGGTTTGGTCAAAAATACTGAGGGGGGGGTATATGTAGATTTTTATGCCCATGTGAAAGGTGTTGCACCCGGTCAATCCGCCGTTTTTTATGAAGGTGATGATGTGATTGGGGGTGGTATTATAATGGGTAGTGCGAAAAATGAGAATTGAGATATTGCAAATAAGCGGTTTAGGAAACTGATTTTGATGATGTTTCTAATTTTTTTGTAAAAAATTAGAAACATCATCAAAATCAGTTTCCTAAACCACAGCCTCACTGTACACAGATATACCCCAAATTCTTAATCCCATACCTAACCCAATGCCTGTATTTTTAAAAAAGTTACATAATACACTTACTTTCATCAAAAAAAAGTCAAAACTTGTCGGTTTGTTACAGTTTTATAATACCCATTTATTACATAATTAACAAACAATAAACAACTATGCTTGGCAAGACGACACTTAAAGTCTGTTTAATCCTTGAACATAACGAACAGATACTTTTTTTAGAACAAACAGCCCAAAATGGCGGTCATTTCACGCTCCCTGGTGGCAAAGTAGATAGTGAAGAATTTGCAATGGAGGCACTCGTACGCGAGTGCCGAGAGGAAATTGGTATTGATATTCAGGAAGATAACCTCCAACTGGCTCATGTATTGCATACCCATAAAATCAAAAAAAGCCTTTTGACCCTCTATTTCAAAGCCACAAAATGGCATGGCATTATTGAAACTAATGAGTTGAAAAAATTTCGCCACACAGTATGGCATCCACTGTACGATTTACCCAATACGGTATCCGAAACGCACCGCATGGTCTTAGAAAGATACCGACAAGGGATGACTTTTACGGCTATCAAAATGAGCTTGGCGGTGGAGTTGAGTAGTGCTGATTTGCAGATAACGGCGTAAATCTATTTTTTATCTTAAAATGAAACGAATTGAGCCACAAAATACTGAGGGGGTAGCTAAAATTACGTTTTTGAAAATTTTCCTATAGCATCTATCAATACATCAAGATTTTTAGTAGAAGTATAGACATTAGGCGTAATGCGCACACCTTTGATGTTTTCCCATTCGATGGATACAGTATGTACGCGATGTTTTTCCATCAAAAAACGAGAGAGTTCTTCGGGCTTTTTGCCTTCAACGTTGACCTTTGGGTGAAGGAGATACGCCACCATTATTCAAGTTGATGATATTAGAAGAAACCGTAAAAGCCTGTTGCACATAGAACCAAAATTCTTCATCATTTACTATATCAACGGGCATTAAATGATTAGATTTTTCGATGGCATTGTGCAAGTTTTTACTCTAAGCAGGTTGAACAAGGGCAGAAAAAGCTGTCGTTGTGGATATTTTGCTTAAAACATTGAGGAAGGAACGGCGGTTAGAAGTTGTCATAATGCAGTTTTGTCTTGTTTTTGAAAAACTTTTACGTACCAAAGTTATTCTTTTTTTTTGAAAAAGGTAAATTGGACATAAAAAAAAACCGAACTGCTTGTGGCAATTCGGTTTTTTTTACACAAAATACTGAGGGGAGGGCATTACCGTGCCGCCGCAGTCTTTTCAGTTGCCACTTCATTATTAGTAGCAATAGCTAATTTTCTTAAAATATCCTCGAGCGTTGTTTTATGCGGGTCGAATGAGATAGATAAAGTGCAACTTTCTTTGTGCCAATCTAAGTCTTTAATACCAGCGTTGGCACTAAGAGTTGTTTCGATAGATTTAGATTTGAGGTTGATATCAGAATCAATGCCTAATCTAATAAATTCAGTAACAATTACTTGCGCTTTGGCAGAAGTAGAGGCAATTGTAAGTAAAAATAGGGTGCAAAAGGTGCAAAAACACTTTTTCATTGTAAACTTGTTTAATCGAGTGTTAATAAAATATGATTTATGCTTCGTACCTTCGTTTGTACAATTTTTAAACCAAGATTTTAAGCTATTATCAATTTATTAAAAAAATATATGCAAAAATAAAAAATACTTTTTAACAATATATATGATTAACATCTGAATAACAAAAAAACAAAACACCCCTTCAATATGAACCATATTGAAGGGGTGCTACCATATATAACCATTATACATTACTTTTATATCTTTGATAGTGTATAATTCTACTTTGGTACTCTAAAAACTTTAAAAATACAAGAAGGTTTTTGATTTTCTTTTTATAAAAAATTGGAAATTTTTTATAAAAAGAAAATCAAAAACAGCCCCCCGTCTTGCCAAGCATG
>JAYVKQ010000097.1:0-6733 GCA_043768285.1 Saprospiraceae bacterium
TATTCGTGGTCAAAATCAATAGCGGGCGATTTCAATCGCCCTACGAAATATTCCAACAACGACGTAATCCCAACCTCGTAACCTCACAACTTCGTAACCTCGTAACCCCTCAGTATTTGACAGCATTTTCCCTAAATATTTAAGAAAAAAAATATGAAACATATCATTCTCAGCCTTTTAACAATATGTCTGGTAACAAGCCTTTCTGCCCAAACGGGTTTGTTAGGTTATGGCTCAAAGGCGGTTGTGCCTACAATTATGGCGAACCCTGCTATGGTGGGCAATGTACGCTCACATATCGCTTTTCCGATTATTTCCTCTATCCAGTTGGAGCAAAATACATCTTTTAAAATATCAGATTGGATTTTGAAAGAAGAAGGAAAGACCTATATCAGCCCCAATAAATTTGCGGCAAATGCCCTTGCGCGCAACGATATGAACACCAATGTGGGCATTGATATTTTCTCCGTTGGTTTCAGTATCAAGGATAAAAATTATTTTTCGTTGGGCTATCAGCACTTTTCAACGATATATGCCAGCTTTTCTGACGATTTGATAAAATTTCTGGCAGAAGGCAATGCTAATAATCCCAATGTGAATTTGAATGAAGAAAGCATATACATCAACCAGTTCAACGCCGCTTATTTAGGTTATGCACGCAGTTTGATGGACGATAAATTGAATATTGGTTTTCGGGTGAAAATGCTTCAAGGTTTTGGTAATTTGCAAACCAATAATGTGAATTTTAATATCACGACAGATGCTAACGCAAGCCCTGCCTATGCCGTCAATGTGGCGGGTAGTATGCAAGCGCAAGCGGGTGGTCTGTTCGGTGTGTTGATGGATACTTTGAACAACAATACGGCACAAACCGTCATGGATAACCTCACAGGTATGGGTAAAGGCGTAGGTTTTGATTTCGGTGCAAGCTATAAAGTAACGGACAAATTAACTGTTTCTGCCTCTGCCATCAATGTGGGTAATATCACTTGGAAAAAAGATTTCACCCAAAAAATGGACTTGACAGGTACGGGCAAGTTTGAATTTTCAGGTATCAAAACCAATTTGAGTAGTGGCTCAAATGGCAATGCTGCCGATAGTGTTGAGCAAAAATTCAAAGAAGCGTTTAAAGTGCAGCGCACAAAAGGCGAATATGCCAGTGCATTGCCGACGATGCTATACGCTTCGGCAAGCTATAAAATCAATGCCAAAAACCAAGCGTCAGCCGTATTCCGCACTCAATCTTTTAATGGCAAATCCAATAATGTCTTGGGTGTCAATTATGCCTATTCGCCTTTAAAAGCCATTCAATTATTGGCAGGTGCTAATATGGCGAACTTCAAATCGGTGAGCTTCGGCGCGGGTATGGTAGCGAATTTGGGTACTATTCAACTACACGTTTTGGCAGATAATATCAGTGGTTTGTTGGCAGTGGATAACACCAATCGCCTACAAATACAAGCGGGTATCAACGTTGTTTTGAAAAAGAAAGACGCTACTCCTGCCACACCAGCACCCACACCAACACCGACTGAAACGCCCAATACAGTAGCAATTGCTGCCCCCCTCAGTAATGGGAGCATCATAAATGAAATCGCTAAGCGCGTAGTCGTGACGGCAAAAGGTATTATTGAAAAAACGCTTGAACAGAAAAAAGCGACGGAAAAAGCTAAAATTAAAGCCGAAACCAAAGAAAATACACAATCAGAAACGGTTTTGAAAGACGAATGTGGCGATGCTAAAACGGATACTGAACCTAAAAATGAAGAAGAAGTTAAGGTAGAAGCGGTAAAAAACAGCGAAACCAACGAGTGCCCAGAGGAGGAATCGACAACACCGACTGCGACACCAGATCCCAGCAAAATCGTGTCGCCTAAAACCATCATGGCAACGCCAGTCCCCGAAGTGAAAGCAACGATTAAGGCTGTACCAACACCCGTTATGGATTTACCTAAAAAGGATGATGCTAAGAAAAAATTGGAAGGATATTGATTTTCGGAAAGATGTTCGGGGAACTTTGAAAGTTCCCTGAACATGACAGCTGAAACATACATGAAAAATGAAAATCCCGAATGGCTTAATTGCTCATTCGGGATTTTTTCGTCGTACCCTCTCAGTATTTTGACACTAAAAATCACTGTACAACATATATTTCACTCTATACTTATTTTTTCTAAATATTCTTCATAATATTGATAAAATCCTCCAATTTATACGCCCCATCAACGGTGCGTCTTTCATAAACCATAAAATAACGGTAATTATTTCCTGCTTTTCCAGCCCAAAGTCCGCCCAATCTTATTTTTTGCTCCGCGTCTAAATGGTCGCCTTTGGTTTCTAACAAAATAGTTTTGTTGCTTTTGGTTTGAATGATAAAATCGGGGTAATGATTGACAAAACCATTGATTTTGAAGCCTTTTCTGTCAATATTCCTTGTCCAAAAAGCAATATTGGTCATATTGGCGATTTCATTGATAACTTGTTCTTCAAAGCCATTTATTTTTCCTTCTTTCTCATACAGCGATTTTGTTATGGCTTTTGCCGTTTCGCTTGGCGAAATACTGAGGGGTAGGGTATATGACTTTTTTATGAACACTTTGTCAGTATCCAAAAAGTCTTTAAAATTCTTTTCAGCATATGCTTCAGATAGTTCTTTGATTTTCAGCTTTATTTTATCCGAATAGGTATATTCATTATTGGAAAAATCGCTGAATTGCTCGTCTTTGAAATCTTCTAATATGCGACCGAGGTATTTTTCAATTTCACTATCAGGTATAGGATACATATTGCCAATAATATCCATAATGCGTTTGGTGAAATTTTTCACGCGACTGTCTTTTTTTGCAGGGTCGAGTATGTAAGCCATCATTCGCTCCTTAACTTCTCCATCAAGCCTAACGAATGTGGGGGTGTGTTCTTTACTTGTTTCATCTAAATCCACTTTGTAGAGTTCTGATTTGATGCTGTCAAAGGCAATATTAGTATCGGCTTTGCTCAAGGCGAAGCCTTTTAGGAGATTTTCTTTCTCTAAAAGTTGCTCCTCTTGAACACCGAATAAATCGGAACTAAGGACTTTTAGATAAAATTGTGGCAAGTTGATTTCTGCCGCTTGTTCCTTGAAAATGTCTTTTATGTTATAGGATTTCACGAGTTTTTGAATATCATTGGGTAATGTAATTGTGTTATTAGCTGCCATGTCCGCAATCGTTTTTTCAAACGTTTCATTTTGTTGAATGGCAGTTTTTTCAATTTCTGAAATAGCTGCCCCGACTTGTATTTCACCTAATTTTTGAGTATTTGGCGTTTCAGACGGTATAAATATACGGCTTATATCAATATCAGATGTAATATCATCATTAAAATTTTCTGCGAGACCCCCCTCAGTATTTTGAGCATTTTCACCCTTTTTCACCTCATTTTGCATTGTTTCAGTGGGTGTAAAAAACAATAACTGCTGCAAAGGATCTGCTTTTTTAACTTCTTCTACACTTGGTGGTGTGGCTAATTTATAATCTTTATCACTGAAACCCGCTTTATTTAAACCTTTTACGATATTGCCCAAAGTATCAAGGAATTTTGATGAAGCGGTTAAAACATAACTCATATTGAGCAAAGGAAAATTGTGTTTCATCACATACGGTTGTCTCAATACCCGTCCGAGTATTTGCTCAACATCCACCGCACTGCTTTTATCTGCTAATGAGGCTAAAATATAGGCAAAGGGGCAATCCCAGCCTTCTTTCAAGGCATTTATGGTGATAATATAGCGCACTTCGCAGTCTTTGCTCATCAAATCTATGCCTTTTATTTCATTGATATTTGCCGTTTTTATCTTGATATGGTCGGCAGGTATTTTCAATTCAATCAGCTTTTCTTTCAGTTTCTGCACATTCGATTTTTCTTCTTCGGCATTTGTAAAGTCCTTGCCGTTTTTGGGTTGGGCTTGAAAAAGGACAATGGGGCGTATGTATTTACCGCCTTTTTTCTGCTCGTCACGGGCTTGTAACTCCAAGCGTTTTTGCAATTGTAAAGCTGAATTGATGACTTCCGTTTTATCTTGATGGTTATAGACAATAACAGGCAGTTTCACCATATTCTCCTTTTTCAACTCCAAAGCATCTATAAAGCTGATGATATTGCTGTTTTTTCGTGGCGTGGCGGTCAAATCAAGGATAAAACACGGGTTGATTTCTTTCAACATATCCACACTCAAATCACTTTCGGCATTGTGGCTTTCATCCACAACCACCAATGGATTGAGGTATTTTATGACCTCGCCAAGCGTTATGTCTTTTTCATTACCCAATAGGTTTTCAAAGGATTGTAGGTTGCCGTTTTCTTGAAATACCTTTCTATCTTCCTTGTTTTTAGCCCGTAAACTATCAAAACTGAAAACCATGATGTTCAATTGCTCTTTTACAGATGTGGCGTTGAAACCACTGCCTTGCAAAAGTGTTGCCTTGTCAAAAACTTCTACTTTATTGCCAAAATGGGAACTGATTTTTTGACGGTAGGGGTGTGACGGGTCTTTTAAGTTTTTGATGGTTTGGTCTAAAATCGTGATACTTGGCACAAGCCATACCACTGCTTTGGGTTTATCGTAGTCGAAGGCATCGAATATGGTTTTTAAGGCATTGCACGCAATAAAGGTTTTGCCCCCTGCCGTGGGTACTTTCACGCAGATATGGGGTACACGTGGCACATTGTTTTTATAGGGTTCAATGGCGGTAGTCGGGAAAGGCGTTAAAGGCGTTTTCGGATGCTTAACCCAAAAATCGTTAAAGGCATTTTCGGATGCTTAACCCAAAAATCGTTAAAGGCATTTTTTATGTCTTTTGTTTCTTGGATGTAGTCCAAAAACAAAGAAAGGTCGTCTATGACGTGCTGCTGATATGGTTTTAATTCCACTGCTATTTGCTATTTTGGCAGTTGCCGAGTATATCTCGGTAACTGAATTTTGACTGATTAATTTCAACTGTTCGGAAATCCCAAACAGTTGAATTATGAGAACAGGGTTTTCCTAAAAAATAATGTGTCATTGCGAGGAGGTACGACGAAGCAATCTGCTCCTTTTACCACTAAATCCTTTCTAAAATCAATGTTTATCGTTTAATTTTAACGAATTATATCCTGCGAAGTGCCACAGATTGCTTCGTCGTACCTCCTCGCAATGACAGCTTACTTTTAAATAAAAACTTGTTAACTGTAAATAAAACATAGTGTTACTAATATTACCAATGTTATCAATATGCCTAATGTTCCTCAAAATATTGAGAAAACCCTTTTGTTTGATAACTTTTAATCATCCCCTTTTGCATTTCCAATATCAACAAATCCGCATTCCGTATTTTCTTAATCAAGCGTTTAGCCTTTTTAATGGGCAACACACTACACGCCGTTGCCAACCAATCTGCCGTTGCGCCGTCGTTAGCAATAACCGTTACATTGCGTTGGTGTGTCAAGCCGATACCCGTTTTAGGATTAACGATGTGGGAATACCGTTTGCCGTTTATTGCCACAAAGTTATACATATCGCCCGAAGTTGCAACCGCACAATTTGAAAGTGTCAGCATTCTGGGCATCAAAGCATTATCAGATTGTGGGACACTGATACCGATTTGCCAGCCTACCCCCTCAGTCCCGATGGCATCGGGATGTACCATATTTTTAGTATTTCTACTGTCAAATGTCCGCAAAGGCTTCTCCCCTATCGCCAAATCGCCGCCCGCATCAACAAGACACATTTTAAAATTATCTTTTGACAACTTATCTACAACCATTTGCGCCGCATAGCCTTTGACGATACCACCAAAATCTAACCGCACCCCTACCCTATCGAAAGCAATTGTCGTGTCCGAAAGGTAGGTAATATGCCGAAACCCTGTTTTATTAAGAGCCTTTTTTATATCCATATCGCTTGGAAAAACTTTGTCTTTACGTGCTTTGCGCCATAGTTTGACGATATTACCGACTGTAATATCAAAAGCCCCGTTGCTTAAACGCGCCGCAGTGTCCGATAATTTTAAAACGTGCATCAATTCTTTTGACACTGCGATGGGCATATCCTTTTTGGCATTTTTTGTTAGTACCGATATTTCGCTCGTCTCGCTATAATCGCTAAAAATACTATTGAGTTTATCCACTTCGGCATATGCCGTTTCGATGGTTTGATATAGCCCTGTGGTATCTTGGGCATAGAGCGTAATCACAAAAGGCGAACCCATTTTTGGACGTGTAAATGTGTACTTTTGATATTGGGCATGGGTGTTAGTGACTACTAAAAGACATATACCTATCAGGGTAAGTGGCATACGAAATCTTAGGAAAATTTGAAATCTTCCTAAAATTGGATATTTCAGTAAATACATGTATCAATTAACGTGTTTGTTTTCATATACGATACCCTCAGAGCGTAGGACAAGCATGTAAGGAACGCGGTAAAAGAATTACTAAGTTTTTAAAATTTAGTAATTCTGTGCATTAATAATGCAAACTTCGCTCACGCCTTAACCTTATTATTTCGGAATTATATACTTAATGGCGTTACCCAAATTTATATTTTATAACTCATTAATTCTACTTTGGCACTTTAAAAATTATAAAAACTCAAGAAGGTTTTTGATTTTCTTTTTATAAAAAATTTTCAATTTTTTTATAAAAAGAAAATCAAAAACACCCCTCCCGTTCTGCCAAGTGGGAAAAAAATCGTAGTTTTTTTAGAGTGCCAAAGTAG
>JAYVKQ010000098.1:0-2184 GCA_043768285.1 Saprospiraceae bacterium
TAGAAGAAGAGTTACTATTACGATATTTTATGCCTGCCGACCGCAAGGATGAAGATGCCCATTTCTTAACAACAACCGATATTCTGATTAAATTGGAAGTATACAGTAAAAAAGTAATCATTCGAAATGTGTGCATGGCTTTAAAAAAATTAGGTTTTGAAAGAGTGGCTCACTCTCAAAAAGGAGTCAAAGTTAAAGGTTATTTTGTGATTCAATTGTTTAATTTAAGATAGTACCTTTTCTTTGTACAATATACAAAATGGTTATAATCAATTGATTATAACTATTTTGAAAAAAAAAGAGCGAGTCATGAAAAAACGGCGTTTCATTTCACACCTATATATATAGGTGTAAAATGAAACGCCGTTTTTTTTGGAAAAAAAACGGCACGATGGTTTTTCAAAGAAAAAAAAATACCTTTGCCCTGCAAACAAGAAGAACTCAATGGTTGCACATCGAGTCCCCTTGTGATATTTTTTAACAAGTTTGTTCTAAATATCAGCATCCTAAAAAGCGCGGTTGCCAACATTTGATGAACCGCGTAAAACGAAAATTTGGAACGGGCTGTTGGCGACCCGCAACAATATTTAATTCACCGCAAAATTACGACAATCTAAGATAGATGTTGTGATTTTGCCTATTTTTTAAAAAAATGAAAGAAATCACGACGAACACAACACCTGTGTTAGACTTCGATGTGTTGCCAACGAATACGCGTTTGAATGTTCCCGTAACCATCTATCGCGGCATTCATCCCACTCCTCAAAAACAAATAACGCTGGGAGCATTATTTTCAGAAATCGTCACCGACGATTTTGAAAAAATCGCTGCAGCGCGTCAATTGGTTGAATTTTACAAAAAGCATCTTTTAGAGCAAAATAAAGATGCAAAAAAGGGGTATGAGGAAAAGAAATCACAATAAACGGGTTTTTCAGTGGGCGAATTTTCCTATAGGAATGACAAAAAAGAAAACTGCAGTCAATATGTGCCTTGTTGTGTGTTCGATTTGGATGGCTGCAAATCTACAGAAGAAGCTTCTCTATTGTTACAAAAAATAAGAAATTTACAGTATATTTTTGCGGCATTTCCGTCTCCCAGTGGACATGGATTGCGCCTATTCGTATGGGTATCCGCGACTTACGAAACACATCGAATCCAATATATACAAGTCCTCAAATCCTTATGTACCGATTTAGGCATAACAACAGACAAAAAAAAAGGCGTTTAGGCAAATTTTCGCTTAAAATCCTTTTTTTTGTCATTCCGTTCGGAAAACAATATATTTGCGCTGAAAAAAGAAAAGCCCGACGTTGGCACATCGGACTATTCATTTTTCTAAATGATATTTGTTTAAAAATATCAAGTGACCCGCCAATCAGTCACTTAAAACTAAAAAGGCAACGGGGGATTGGCTGAAACCCCGAATCAAATATTATTCACCGCAAAATTACGACAATCTAAGATAGATGTTGTGAAATTGCATATTTTTTCAAAAAAATGAAAGAAATAACGACTGACACAGGTACTGTGTTAGACTTCGGCGCATGGATGCATGATTCCAATGCGCGATTAAATATTCCCATCACGATTTATCGGGGGATCCATCCAGCACCGCAAAGCCATATCACTCTAAAAGATTTATTTGTGGATATCGTTTCGGAGGATATGGATAAAATTTCTTCTTCCCAGATGTTAGTGGATTCTTACAAACAACATCTTGGGGAGCAGGAAAAAGGTAACAAAAATGCCAAAAAGTTATACGAAGAGAAAAAATCACAATTAAGAGGTTTCTCTGTCGGCGAATTTTCCTATCGAAACGATAAAAAAGAAAATTGCAAACAATACATTCCTTGTTTTGTATTCGATTTGGATGGCTGCAAAACTACAGAGGAAGTTTCTCTATTGTTACAAAAAATAAGAATATTACCTTATGTTTTTGCCGCATTTCCTTCTCCCAGTGGACATGGTTTACGCATAATGGTTTGGACGACAGCGACTTATGAAACTCATCGAATCGTTTATATGAGTATCTTGAAGTCGTTATGTGCTTTTTTAGGCATCACCATGCACAAAACCGATGGCGTTCATTTGGACTCCTCTTGTCAAAATGAATCTCGTTTTTTTTATTATGCTGCCGTTGACAAAAAAGACTTTTACCTGAATTTAGAGAGTTCCATCTATATC
>JAYVKQ010000099.1:0-16166 GCA_043768285.1 Saprospiraceae bacterium
ATATAAAATATGTTTTAAAAAAAACAGGGTATAAAAGTGACGAAATACGTTTAAAAAATACTGAGTGTTAAGCTAATTCTTATCTTTTTCTTGGAAAAATATACTTTTTTCCACCAAGCACCCACCAAAGTAAAAAGGGTTTGCATCTATATAAAAAAGGAATGAATGACCTAATAAAAATTGGCTACGTCGAAAGACAAACCAATTATTCCATTGTTAATAGTCGTTTAACAAAATTTTTTTTAGAAGATTGTTGCCAAATCAGTTTTATATTGTATAATTGCACCTGTTATTTGAAAAATTGCTATTTGAAAACGGTATAAATAACAACAAGCATTTAAAAAAGAAATTGTTAAACATTATTTTAAAAACTCAAATCTTAGTTGAATTATGAGTAAACCAAACATGGCTCAAGCAGCAAAAAGCTCTCAAGGCTCTTCTAAAAACAATGAATGGTTCGCGCCAGCAGTAATTGTAGGTTCGTTGGTTCTTTCGATCCTCGTCTTCAAATTCGCAATGGGTGCGTCAGGAAACTTTGAGGGCGGTGACCCAGAGAAAGGTCACCCACACAACACATTAGGTCTAATCTACAAAGGGGGTATCATCGTTCCTCTTTTATTGACGTGCCTTTTATGTGTTATCGTTTTTTCAGTTGAACGTCTTTTAACGCTTAACCGCGCAGAAGGAAATGGTTCAGTAGCTGATTTTATCAAACGTATTCAGTCAAACCTTATGGGTAACAACGTGGCAGCTGCTATCGCCGAGTGTGATAAGCAAAAAGGTTCAGTAGCCAACGTTGTACGCAGTGGTCTGGTGAAGTATCAAGAAATGATGGGCAACACCGAAATGGAGAAAGACCAAAAAATCGGTGCTATTCAACAAGAAATCGAAGAGACGACGGCTCTTGAGATGCCTATGTTGGAGCGCAACATGCCAATCCTTTCAACGATTGCATCGGTAGGTACGTTGATTGCCCTCTTGGGTACGGTATTAGGTATGATCAAAGCCTTCTCGGCAATGGCAAACTCTGGTGCGCCTGATGCAGTGGCTTTATCAACAGGTATCTCTGAAGCCTTGATTAACACGGCTTTGGGTATTGGTACTTCGGCTTTGGCAATCATCATGTACAACTTCTTCACATCGAAAATTGATGGGTTGAGCTATCGTATTGATGAGGCGAGCTTCAGTATGAGTCAAACATTTGCTACACACAACAAGTAATTCGATTGTGTATTTAAAAATTGTTTAACAAGTGAGACTTTCACGAACAGACACAGCCCTATCATTAGTAAGCAAGTCTTTTATAATAAACCACTTTGAACAGTTGAACAATTTGAAAAAAAGTTACTCATTCTGATATTTTTCACTCATTAAAACGAATTAGGACATGCCAAAAGTTAAAATGAAAAGGCAGAACATCCGAATGGACATGACAGCGATGTGTGATGTGGCGTTCCTTCTTCTGACTTTCTTTATCTTAACGACCAAATTCCGTCCGAATGAGCCTGTGCAAGTAGAAATACCTGCTTCAACAGCGCAAATTCCGATACCAGAAAAAGACATTCTGTTAATTTCGGTAGGCGGCGATGGTCGTATCTTTTTCGGCGTAGATGATCAGAACACGCGGCTAGCCCTTTTGGACGAAGTGGCAAAGCGCAAAAACATTCAATTGACGGGCGAAATGCAAAAGCGTTTCAAATTATTAGATCAATTTGGTCTGCCACTCGAACAATTGGGTCAATTGCTAAGTATGCCCGCCGACCAGATGAGTTCATTTAAACAAGCAGGTCTTGTCGTAAACCCTAAAGCACCACTTCCTGGTACTACTTCTGGTGTTAACGAAGACCCTAATGCTAAGAATGATCTCGCGGAGTTAATCATCATTGCACGCTCGTTGAACGAAAACCTGCGTATCGCCATTAAAGCGGACAAAGGTGCTGAGTACAAAAACATTGATGAAGTTATTGAAACTTTAAGGAAAACAAACTCTAATCGTTTCAACCTCATCACAACTGCCCGCGCGGCAGCTGAATAATTTAATCAAACAAAAGTAGCAATTATTCATGGCAAGTATAGAAACCGGGAAGAAAGGTGCCCCGTTCGTAGACATGACGCCAATGGTAGATTTAGGATTCCTTCTCATTACTTTCTTTATGTTGGCAACAACGTTTAGCAAACCTAAGACGATGGAAATCATCAAACCTGCCAAAAATGAAGATATGAAGGATGCACCACCTTTAAAGAAATCGCGATCTCTTAGTATTTTATTGGGCGAACGCAATATGGCTTACTTCTACGTAGGTACTGATGAGGATTTACTCAAAGGCAACCTTCAAGTGGACTCAGCCGATTTTTCTGGAAAAGGTGTTCGTGCGGCTATCAGAAATCGTCAGGACGTAGTGGCACAGCAGTACGGCAGTAAAGATACGCTTGTCGTACTTATCAAGGCAATGGAAACGGCTAAGTATAAAAACATGGTGGATATTCTCGATGAGATGCGTATCACTGGTGTCAAGGCTTATGCCCTCGTTGACCGCGATAAATTGGATACCACGATTATGGAAAGTCTGGGTGTCATTAAACAGTAATTTTCAAAAACTATCACAAAATACACGTCAATGGATAGTAAAGACCTGCTCAAGATGAGCCTCGATGATATTGTTTTTATGGGTAGAAACAAAGAGTATGGAGGCTACAATCTACGTCAAGTGTACGGGAAAAACGTACAGCGTGGGGCTATTATTGGTGGTTTGCTCTTCCTTTTATTCATTGCCTATCCGCTTATCGCATCACGATTAGCTGGTTTGATGAAAAAAGATGAGTTGATGATGAAAGAAGTGGTGTTGTCTGAACCGCCACCACTTGATAAAGCAGCACCACCACCGCCACCACCACCACCACCACCGCCGCCACCACCGCCAGTGAAGCCACAAATTAGATTTGTGCCACCAGTGGTTAAGGAGGATAAAGATGTGCCTAAGGAGGAGATAATTGTTCCGCCAGATCTACCAAAAAATGTAGATGTCGGTAAGGAAACGGTTAAAGGGGACACTAACGCTACGGCTTTCCGTGCGCCAGACCCACCACCACCACCACCGCCGCCGCCTGTCGAAAAAGAGGTTGAAAAACCTGCGCCAGAGCAAATCTTTACGATAGTGGAACAGCAACCTGAGTTTCCTGATGGACAAGCAGCCATGTTCAAATGGTTAAGCCAGAACATCAAGTACCCAGCGATTGCGCGCGAAAATGGCATTGAAGGTACTGTTTACGTAGGCTTCGTTGTTAATACCGACGGTTCTATCGTAGATGTTTCTGTAAAACGCGGTATCGCAGGTGGTTGTAATGATGAAGCAACTCGTGTTGTGCAAGCCATGCCTCGCTGGAAACCCGGCAAGCAACAAGGTAGAGCTGTACGTGTAGCTTATACACTTCCAATCAAGTTCAAACTTGAATAATGGCTTCTTAGCCGTTATTTACCCATAAGAAAAAAGCCTCAAACCGTTCATTCGGTTGAGGCTTTTTCTATTGTAGAATATTTAAGGAGGGTACCCCTCAGTATTTTCGTCTTTTTTAACAAACTTTAATCACTGCCATGCTCAATAACGCGCCTAATTTTTCAAGTTTTGAAGCAATATGACCTACACCAACGGCGCAATGGTGGGCAGGACCACGGCTATTCCAATCATTCACAAAACGCCTTGCCCCTATTGGAAATTTATACCGACTATTGGTATTTCCAATCTCTAAAATAGGTCCGGCAACGGATTCACCTTCTGCCACCAAAAGCAACAAACTACCTTTTTTTTCAACAACTGAAAGCAAAGTAACCGCCCCATTTTTCACTCGCAATTCAACAGAAACACCTTTGTCCACTTTGTCTAAGCCGATACCGAATAAGCCTATTTTTAGATTATTTTCCATAAAATATGTCAATTATTACTTAAATAGGATTACTTTTTTTGCATCAACCGCACAGGACCCAACAAACCCGAAGGCAATACTGTCCATTCTGGCTTTATGGTAATATTAGTTTTCGTAAAACGCTCGTTTTGCGGTTTTCCTCTATCGCCTACTAAGCGATTGCGCCAAGTATTGACCACCTCTATGTCCAATTGATTGCCTTTTTTCTTTAAAATACCGCTTACATTAACCTGATATGGGGGGCACCAAACAATACCTAAGTCATTGCCATTCAATTTCACCCTTGCAATACCCACATCTTTTACTTCACCCAAATCAAGAATAAGGTTACCTTTTATATTTTTTACATTGAAAAGAGTGGTATAAACCGCTTTACCTGAATAGTATTTTATGCCTTCTTCGGGTCGGTCTGTCCAGCTCACCAATTTATCCATTTTAATAGTAGAACCACCCCATTTAGGGTCAAAATTAATAGTCCAAGGCGTTTTTATAGCATCAATCTCAGTATATTTAGCAAAATTTGCTTTTAATACTGAGGGGGTATTTGATGCTCGAGGTTTTATATTAGATATACGATTTCTAAAAACCACGAATATTGACCCATTCGGATTGAAAGAAAGCGGTACATAAGTCCGTCCATTTTTTTGATAAAATGAGGTGGCAGGTCGGCTTTCACCTGTTACGGCATCCCATAATTCGGGTTGTTTATCTGTTATTCTGAAAGCGGCGGTTACGGTTGTAGCTTCTTTGTTTTGACTACTGATGAAATAATAATCGCAATCGGGTAATTCCCGATGCAAGTAATCGTAGCTCGTATTGGCTTGTTTTTCAGTAAAAACACAATCTGGTTTTACCACCCCCTCAGTATTTAAGATTTCTTTAGCCGTTTTACCCCAAATCATGCGCCCTTTATCGAGTTTTTGCTCGCCTACTGCGGTTCCCGTTGTACCCCATAATTCAGCATTTATGGCTTCTCGCTCTTGTTCTGCTTGTGGAAAACCAACCAAACTGGCTGTTGAATAGGGTTTTAAGCCAATCACTGTTGCCCCCTCAGTAATCAAGGCTTTTACCTTTTTCAAAGCGGCTATGGACAGGATTTTATGGTTGGGTAGAGCCAAAATATAGTATGAAACGCCGTGTGGTAGCATGATTTTACCGTTTTTTACCCTCAAATCCAACAAACGGTCTTCGTTGGTGATGTCATAATCGTAGTCGGGCAATGTTCCTGCGGGGTCGTCTTCTTTGTAGCGTCCGAGGTTGGGAATATGGTCACCATAATAATAGAGAACATCGGCAACGGTTGTGCCTTGCTGCATCATATAATGACAACGGGTCAAATATTGGATAAAACCTGTGGCATAATCCCACCAAGTGACGTTAGGGTTGAAATGCGTTCCCGCAAAATATTCCTGCCCTGGCAAACCCATTTCTTTTGGGGAAGCGGTGAAAGTATGCAGATATACGAGGTTTAAACCTGCACAAAACTCATGGTCGGCACTGGGTTTCATATCTGCCCAAATCACATCGTTCCAATGCGGACCTATGGTGGTGAATGACTCTGCACCCACGAGTTTTTTATTGAAAATCTTAGCCGCACTTGCCGCTTGTTTTACAAAAAAACGGTCAATATGCTTGCTTCTATGAGGCGATGGCGACCAAAATTCAGACATCATTATATCTGAATGAGAGTAGTTTTTTAAGCCATCAAAAGGACCAGCGTGTGGACCCGCCGACTCGGGCTGCAATCCAACCCCATATTTTTTAGACCTTTCAGCAAATACACGGTAATGGTTATCGGATATACAGTCACTAATCGTTTTTCTGAAATCTGACAGAAAGCGGGTTGTTATATCTCTGTTTTCAATGATTTTACCTGCCAGAATAGGCAAATAAGGGGTTGGGTCGTAGCCTCTGCGTTTGATAAACTCCTTTTCAAAACCATCTGTCCAATTCAAACCGCCTGCTTCAAAACTATCCGTTTGTAGATATTTCAGCGTTTTACCCGCCATATCACCTATCATTTGCAGTAAAGGCTCAACGTGCGTATCCCAATAGCGGTTGAAATGTTTTTCACTCATATAGTCCAATACTTTGCCCTGCCATTTGCCGCTTGAAGTGGATACATGAGAGTCCGTAGGCGTGTAACCCATACGGAGGATAATCCAATCCCCTTCGGGTACATTCCACTCTAAAAAACCGTTTTTATACTGAGGGGTCAAATTGATGACTTGATTTAAGGTGGCATCTTCTTCTCCTGCGGTGGCGGTGGTATCTGTCAAAAGCGGACGGGTTTCGGGCACAGACCAACCGACTTCACGGGTGGCGGCTTTGTTTTCAAAATCTCGAATGGGTTTTCGATTGGTCAATTTTTTATCGGGAATGGCAAAAACAGCAAAATCTTTGTAGTAATTATCTCGTATTTGAGGCATAGGTAAAGCTGTTTTTATAGCTATGCCACCTCTAATTTTCAATTCTGAAAAAACGGTTTGTTTCGCTGCTTCTGCGGGTGAAACATCGGGACCACCCAAGTTCCAACCGCTTTGAATGCTTAAAGACATCACCAAATCCAACCGATTAGCCTCTTTTATGGCATGAAGGTACAGCTCTCGCCAAGCATCAGAACCCCAAAGCGGTCCTTCTGGAATATCGCCATTGCCCCGTTGGTTGTGCCCTCCTGCATCAAAAATGCACGCACCGCTAAAGCCTTTTGCCTTCATTTCAGCCAAATCTCGTGTAATGACTTCTTTGGTTACATTGCCATTGAGCCACCACCACCAACAGCGGATGCCGTAGGCTGAAGGGGGACTTTTAAAGGTTAAATCGGATAGAGGTTCTTGCTTTTGTTGGGCAAAAACAGGGGATAAAGCTAAAAAAAATAAGTAAAAACAGGCGTATAGAGAATTTTTCATAAGTGAAAGTTTGATAAATTTTATAAAACTTTGCATAAAACTAAAAAAAAATGACTGAATAATAATACTATCATCCAGTCATTCTGATAAAGAACAAGAATGTATGAAAAATTTATTTTTTCAACTGTGTTTCCCTAAATGGATAAGGAAATTTCACATTAATAGTCGCATTAGAGGTAGAATGATAGAAGGCGGAACGATTTTTTTACTTCTTCCCAATATCTGGCATCGGTTCAAACCCGTTTTGGAAACGGGTTGGGAAGAGTTTTGGGTCGGTTTCAATGGTCATTATGTAGAATACTTGATGCGGCAAGATTGTTTTAGCCCACAAAATCCTATTTTAAAAGTAGGCTTTGATAATGAAATACTCCATATTTCCATCCGCTTGATAGACACCTCGAAGCAAGAAAGCATGGTTTTTTCTCAAATGGCATCGTGCTTTGTTCTTCAATTGTTGGGGTTGGTCAATGCTGCGGCTTTGATGATAGACAAAACCAAATCCCGTCAAGAACAAATTATCCAAGCTATTCGCTTTAAAATTCATGAAAACTGGAGCGAAAACATTGATTTTGAGCAAATTACTTTAGAAAACAATATCACCTACGAATTTTTTAGAAAAGCTTTTAAAAGTGTTATGGGCATTCCGCCTGGTCAGTATTTATTGACTAACAAAATTGATAAAGCGGCACAATTGCTACGCGAAACCTATTTAACGATTTCGGAAATTGCAACCAAAACGGGCTTTGACAATGAGTTTTACTTTTCTCGAATGTTTAAAAGTAAAATGAAGTGTACGGCGAGTGGTTATCGAAAAAAGGAGTAATTGGATTTGAAATACAATTAGATTTTTTGCTAAAAATACTGAGGGGATAGGTGCGATATTAAACATCGGTTCTGCAACAACATCATTTATTTCAAATGACTTTATATAAAACCAATACCCACCTCAGTATTTTCACCTCAAAAAATAAACCTCCCACTATTACCACAAAATTTCCTATTTTTATCCTCGAAAAAAACAAAATTAGAACAATGAATAAAACATTAAATGGTATGAAGAAATGGATAGGGTGGGTAGCCTTTATGATAGGCTGCACAATCAACGCACAGACACAATTAACACTCGAACAAATCATGCAAGACCCTAAATTGGCTGTTGGTTCGTTACCTACCAATGTTTTTTGGTCAGAAGATAGCAAAATAGTTTATTTTTCTTGGAATCCAGAGGGGAATAAAGCGGATTCACTCTATGCTGTGACTGTTTTAGATAAAAAACCGTTCAAAGTACCCTTCGATGTGCGGCGCAATATGTCTTCACCTTTTGGCAATTACAACCAAGAGCGCACTAAAAAAGTGTTTTCAAAAGATGGTGATCTTTTTTTAATGGATTTAACCAACAATACCACTCGTTTTTTAACCAACACGGTGGAAGGAGAGGGCAATCCTTATTTCAATTTGAAAGGGGATAAAGTGATTTTTTTACGTAATAACAATCTTTTTAGCATCAATATTCAATCGGGAGAATGGGTGCAAATCACAAATTTCCAAACAGGTTCGCCGAGACCCGAGCCTAAACCCAATGAACAAGAACGCTGGTTGAAACAAGACCAATTATCCCTTTTTGAGATTTTGAAAGAACGGGCTGATAAGAAAAAAGAGACCGAAAAAAACGTAAAAGCTGAACAACCCCGCCGCCCAAAAGAGATTTTTAGTGAGGACAAACAGGTGGATAATGCCTTGTTAAGTCCAAATGAAAATATCATTACCTATCGCCTTTCAAAGCAAAACCCTACAGATAAACGCACAATTGTCCCTAATTATGTAACCGAATCGGGTTTTACTGAGGATATTCCTGCCCGTACAAAAGTTGGCACAAGCGCACCTATCAATGAATTGTGGCTATATGACAAAAAGCGGGATACTACCCTTGCCGTTTCGATTAAAAACCTCGAAGGTATATATGACAAACCCGAATATTTGAAAGATTACCCAACTAAGCCAGATACTGCAAAGCAGAAAAAACCAGAGCAGCGCAAAGTCTTTTTCAGTAGTCCTGTTTGGTCAGAAGATGGCACTTATGCCGTTTTAGTTATTCGCGCCTATGACAATAAAGATAAATGGATTGCCTTATTGGATGCTACAACCGCCACGGTGAAAACTATTGACAGACAACACGATGATGCTTGGATAGGTGGTCCCATAAACGCTCTCGGATTTTTGGGCGATAACAAAACGGTTTATTTTCAATCAGAAGCCGATGGTTACAGCCATTTATACACCGTTGATTTGGAAACAATGGTTAAAAAACAATTGACAAAAGGCAACTTTGAAGTGCAAAGCGTCCAACTGGCTAAAGATAAAAAGCATTTTTACATCACGACCAATGAAGTCCATGCAGGCGAAGCCCATTTTTATAAAATGGCTATCATAGGTGGTGAACGCACGCGTTTGACGGCTAAAACAGGTTCAAATCAAGCCGTTTTATCGCCCGATGAAACTAAATTGGCGTATTTATACTCCTATACAAACCAACCGTGGGAACTTTTCATTCAAGACAATACGCCCAAAGCAACGCCTGTGCAAATCACGCAATCACAAAATCCAATATTTAAAAATTACAGTTGGCGCGACCCACAATTGATTACCATAAAAGCACGAGATGGCGCGGAAGTTCCTGCGCGTTTCTATGCGGGTAAAGGCGAAAATGGTAAAAAACCAGCCGTAATCTTCGTGCATGGTGCAGGATATTTACAAAATGCCCACCGTTGGTGGAGTTCGTATTTCAGAGAATACATGTTTCACAATTTTTTAGTGGATAATGGATACACGGTTTTGGATATGGATTATCGCGGTTCTGCGGGATATGGGCGGGATTGGCGCACCGGCATTTACCGTTTTATGGGCGGCAAAGATTTGACTGACCATGTGGATGGCGCAAAATGGCTCGTAGAAAATCAAGGCGTTGCTGCCGATAAAATAGGCATATATGGCGGTTCATACGGTGGTTTTATCACTTTAATGGGCATGTTTACTACGCCCGATGTCTTTAAAGCGGGAGCCGCTTTGCGTCCTGTGACAGATTGGGCAGCCTACAATCATGGCTATACTGCAAATATTTTGAACGAACCACAAACGGATTCCATTGCGTATCAGCGCAGTTCCCCTATTTATCATGCGGCGGGCTTGAAAGGCAATTTGCTGATTTGTCATGGCATGGTGGACGTAAATGTGCATTTTCAAGATGCCGTCCGCTTGACCCAACGTTTGATAGAATTGAAAAAAGACAATTGGGAATTGGCAGCCTATCCGATGGAAGACCACGGCTTTGTTGAACCTTCGTCTTGGTTAGATGAGTATAAGCGGATTTTCAAGTTGTTTGAAAAGCATTTGAAGCCTTGATTTTTTTGAATTAGCAATAGATTTAGGGAAAGAATTTATCCCTTTTCTTCTCCAAATTCTTACCCTAAATCTTCGCACTAAAATCTGTTAAATAGGATATGAAAATACACCATCTCTGTATATTCCTCGCTTTTTTACACCCCCTCAGTATAAAAGCTCAAAACCCCCAATTTGACCTCCTTATCCGTAACGGGAAAGTCATTGATGGCTCGGGCAACCCGTGGTTTCGGGCGGATATAGGTATTGAAAACGGTAAAATAAAAGCTATTGGTCGCTTCGACTCCATGCAGGCGAAGCGGACGATTGATGCTACGGGCATGGTCGTTTCACTCGGGTTTATAGACGTGCATACGAACGCCCACACGCCTATTCCGTTGGTTTCCAATGGGTTGTAGTGAATGGTAAATTGACTGTGGAGAAAGGCGTACATATAGGCACTAAGGCTGGGCAAATTATTTATGGCAAAGGGTATAGCTTCCCATAGTATTAACGAGGTTGGATACTGCGGTTTAGGAAACTGAATTTGAATGATATATAGATTTTTTTGCAAAAAAAAATCTATATATCATTCAAATTCAGTTTCCTAAACCACTACTCAAACAAAATATGTGACATTAAATTTTTCAAACAAAATTTTTCCAAATTGTATATCAAAATGAAAAACCGCTTACAATTATTCTTTTTCATACTTCTTCTACCCATGCTTACCATAGCGCAGGAAGAAGCGGCAAGCACTACTGAACGCGCTTGCCCAAACCTATTCAACGTCGTTAAAAACGATAAAACCTATACTTTGCGTTATGCCAGTAACCATCCTATCAATGTGTATAATAAAAAAATTAAACAATTGGTTATTTACATCCACGGAGCTAGACGCAATGGTTTGGATTACTATGATTGGGGTGAAACAGCGGTGAAAAATGCCAATAAAAACGAGGAAACCTTATTTATTTCACCGCAATTCACGTCTGAAAAAGATTTGGACGCGCATAAACACAATGCCAATCATCTATTTTGGGCGAATAACAATTGGCGGGTAGGCGATGAATCGGTATCAAGTAAAAAACGGCAAATGGCAACAACTATCAGTAGTTTTAGCTTGGTAGATTCTATGATTGTGCGGGTGTGTAACCGTAAATTGTTTCCAAAATTGAAAAAAATTATTGTGATTGGTCATTCCGCAGGGGGGCAATTTGTGCAACGTTATGCAGGTATGACCCCGATGCCCGAAATACTTATGGCACATCCCGAAATATTCGGGAGAGGGTATAAATTTAGGTTTATTGTGATGAATCCTTCTTCCTATCTCTATTTTGACGACCGCAGACCTGTGAAAACCGCCACAGGTTTGAGTTTTCAACGACCTGATACAACAGGTTGTAGCAATTTCAATGAATACCCAAAAGGCTTCGAAAAACTAAACCCTTATGCTACTAATATAGTTTCAAAAAAGATACAAGACCAATTTTTAGCGCGGGATATTGTTTTTATTATGGGTGGCAGCGATGTAGATATAAATGATTCCAGTTTGGATAAAACTTGTAGCGGTAATATGCAAGGGCGTTTTCGGCTTGAAAGGGGACAATTTTACTATGAATATGTAAAATTATTTTCAAAAAAAGATAAAATACACCGCATTGAAGTTGTGCCGAATGTGGCACATAGTGGAGATAAAATGGTGAATGCTGAGATAACTCGGAAGTACCTTTTTAAATAAATTGAACAAGTGGTTTAGGAAACTGATTTTGGTGATGTTTTATTTTTTTACAAAAAAATAAAACATCACCAAAATCAGTTTCCTAAACGGCGTTATTAACTAATCCGCATTGCCACTCGAGCTATCGCGGTAAGTAAGCGGCGGTTTACGGTCACCTGCCAGAGATTTATATTTAAAATCTGCACCCCGCTTTTTGAGCCATTCGGCGGTAGCATCTTCAATGAGTTTTTTATTCAGCAATAGGTCAATGCCCATGCACGTCAAAGTTTTGGCGGCGACCATCATGCCTTTTGTGCCAATTTCGGTGCCACCACTCGCTACCGCTTGCCATGAGTGGGCTGCAGTGCCTGGTACCCAAGTCGAAACCCGCAAGCCAACAGTCGGTACTGCCCAACTAACATCGCCTACATCAGTGGAGCCTCCGCCCTTACCCCCCTCAGTATAAGGCTCAATTTGAGACGCTTGGGCAATATCTGGGCGGTTTTTGAGTGGGAAGGATTCTTGCAATTTTCTACCAAAAGCTACTTCTTCGGGTGTATAGGTAGTGCCCCCAACTCGGCTGATATTGGTGTGCATCACTTTAGCTAAGGTACTGAGGGGTAATAAGTTGTACACGCCATTGACGATTTCGACCTCTACTTTTGTTTCTGTTCCCATAGCAGCTCCGTTGGCACATTTAACGATGCGATCAAACACTTCTTGTACTACGGCGCGGTCTGGATGGCGCGCATAATAATACACTTCTGCAAAATCAGGTACTACGTTGGGTGCTTTACCTCCGTCTGTAATGACATAATGGATGCGCGTATCTTGTGGTATATGCTCCCGCATCATATTAACCATATCGTTCATAGCCTCTACCCCATCGAGTGCGGAACGCCCACGGTCTGGCGCAGCTGACGCATGGGCTGACAAGCCTCTAAAGCGAAACTTTGCCGATATATTCGCCAATGAAGACGTAGCATCTGCCCCATTTTTGCTATCAGGATGCCAATGTATTACCACATCTACACCATCAAACAGACCCGCCCGAACCATATACACTTTGCCGCCGCCGCCTTCTTCGGCAGGTGTGCCATACAGCTTAATCGTGCCTGCCATACCATTTTTTTGAAGCGTATTTTTCAACTCAATAGCCGCTGCCACCGAAGCTACACCGAACAAATGATGCCCACAGCCGTGCCCCGCCGTTTTGCCAGCCCGCGCTTTTTTTTCAGGTTCAGCCGTTTGAGAAAGCCCTGGCAAGGCATCAAATTCTGCTAAAATACCAATCACAGGCTTGCCCGACCCAAAGGTGGCAACGAAAGCGGTGGGTATATCCGCTACGCCTGATTGCACATTGAAACCATTGACTTTCAATGTATTCTGCAACAATTCAGAACTTTTCACTTCTTTGTATCCTAATTCTGCATTGTCCCAAATTTGCAAAGCTGTTGTTTTGTAGCTACTGTATTGGGCATCGATATTTTTTATAGAATTTGATTTCAATTGGTCGCCATTTTGCGCTGTCAATAGGCTACTGACCCAAAGCACACTTACGATTAAAAAGTTTATCTTTTTCATCTTTTTTTGATTTTTTGATAACCACGATAGGGTGATAAAATACGTATTGGGGTTTCTATTTCATCAAATCTTTACACCGTTTACCCATCTCCGCAGCCTTCGGGTTATTAGCCTCGGTATAAGCATCAGCCAAAAGACAAATGGCTTTGCCGTTTGTGGGTTCGGCGGTCAAGATGCGCTCTAAACGGGCGATAGCCTTATCGTATTGACCCGTGCGGATGCCCAAACGCGCCAATTGCAAATTGACAGGAATATTGCCCGTGTTCTGTTTTTCCAAATCTAAAAGCAACAAAGTACCTTTCATCGGATTGTCTTTCGGAGGGTTTTCGGTGTAGCACAGAGCCAAATTGATTTTGTGCTCAATTTTAGTGGGGTTGAGTGATACAGCATTTTGGAAAGCATCCACGGCGTGTTGGGTACAATAGTCGCGAATATTATCTTCTTTAGATTTTTGTAAAGCCAAATAAAAATTTGCCCCTGCAATAGTCCATGCCTCGTCCGTTTTTTCGGTAGTTGCAATTTGCTCGGCATACCATGCGGCTATAGGGTCGTGCCCAGCATCATGCCAAGCGGCAGAGAGTTGCTTTAATACTGAGGGGTCATTACCTTCAGCTTTTTGCGTAAGCGATTGAATACTACTTTTTTGTGTAGGGTCGCTTAGATGCTCCAGCGTTTCAGAAGCATAAGCTTTAATATCTAAGGTCTCTATGGATAGTGCGCGGGATTGAGTAATGGCTTTTTGCTCTTTGGTTTTGGTATCGCAACCAAAATAGAGAATAAAAAAAAGGGCAGCTGCCGAGCCGACGAGTATTAATTGCTGTTTGTTCATAAGAGCAGAAATATAAAACAGTAGTAAAAGAAGCTTTGAATAAATCACCAATTCATAATCAGTATTTTTTTATTCAAATAAAGCGAGGTTCAGGAAGCTTTTAGACTTTCTGAACCTCGGTGAACACGCTGCAAGTTAAATATAATTAATCATCATCGCCTTTTTCATCTGGCAAAGATGTTACTTTGGTTTTTACATGCTCCGTGAAAATTTTCGCAGGTTTGAAAGCTGGAATAAAATGCTCAGGTATCTGAACAGTTTTATTGCGCTTAATGTTGCGACCCATTTTGGCGGCGCGACGCTTGATGATGAAAGAACCGAAGCCACGGATATAGACGTTTTCGCCGTTACCCATTGTTTCACGTACTTCGTTGAAGAAGGCTTCTAAGGATACCAATACATCTACTTTTGCGAGACCGGTCTTTTCAGAAATGGCTGTTACGATGTCAGCTTTTCTCATTATAAATTGATTTTTAATTATTTAAATGATGTTCGTATAATAGGTGTAGTGCTTTATATTCTCTATTGTTTAAAGTATGGCTTGGAAAGACAGCCTTTGCTCAAAAAGCGGGGGCAAATGTCTGTTATTTAAACCAAAAAGTCAAAATTATATACATTTTTTTTGTTAAAAAAATAAAATTCAATGACTTACACATTTGAAAATCAATGTTTTGTATAATTTTGACAAAATCTAAGCCAAAAATATATTTTTTTTGAAATGTATTAAATATTGACAATCAAGGTCTTCATTTTCATAATAAATAACTGTGTCAGTTTTCTCTCCTATGTTCCCATCTCGCTGTTATTGATACTAAAATAGACTAATTTGGTTTAAAAATGCTTGAAAAGTCGTGTTTTTCTATATGAAAAATAAAAAACTTTACGAATGTACGGGTATTTGTTTGATTATCAACTCTTTACACAAAAAAAAAAAAAAAAAAATTAAAATATTTATAAACTTCTTTTTTTGATAGTCAAATTGATTATTGGCGATACCATAGTCGTGCCTATGGCTTGTCATAATTAAAGTCTGATTGCGCAATGCGTAGATGTAGCGAAATGCGCCAAGTTTTCATCAAGTGCAACGTAAAGCTGTTCCGTTGCGTGTAATAGCTACCTCAAAACAGCATTTAGAGGCACTATTTAAGTCTATATACTTTTCTAAACATCAACCATTTCTTTTACCATAATTTAACAATCGCAATCTTCTTTTCCTTATAATATTGTCTATTTTTACGCCCTCAAATAAAGATGATGAAAAATCAAGACAATCTTCTCGGTGTGATAGACACTATTATGCAATGGCGTAAACCAATTGGACGGGTGGTTCTGATAGCAACGGCGGGTACTGCGCTGATTGCTTTTTTGTTTTTAAAAAACTACTACCAATCCACGACAATTTTCTTTGCCGCCAGTCCCGATATTTTCAAACCCGAACAGGTGTTTGGTACGTCTAATAAGGATATGGAATACTATGGCTCGGAGGAAGACGTGGACAGAATTATGACCATTGCGCAATCTGCAAGCCTCTACGAGTTTTTGATTAAAAAATTTGACCTCTATAAGCATTACGATATTGACAGTACCGATGAAAAAGCCCCTTTCAAAGTGCAAGAGCATTTGGAAAAACTATATGATGTCAAAAAAACGAAGAATAATGCCATCGAGCTTTCGGTAGAAGATTTGGATAAAAAATTTAATATATGAACGCAAAAAACTACAATTTAGCCAAGCATTTAGTGATAATAAATGTTATATTTTATGTACTTGCAAATTTTGTATCTTCGTTTGATTGGATGAATGCCGATTTTGCTTTATGGAGTTTTGA
>JAYVKQ010000100.1:0-3124 GCA_043768285.1 Saprospiraceae bacterium
GTTTTTTTACCAAACCATTTTTTATCAATACGGAAATCAAAAGTAGCAAAACCATTGGTGCGAGCAGCGTTCAATTGATTAGCATAATCGGGTGTTGCCTGCCCATTGGTATTCCATATAGAGACTATATTCGATTCTGGCGCATCGGGGGTATAGGGTAAGCCCGTAGCGGCGCGTAATTTCAAACCCACTTCCCAATTGCGCTTAAATTGATAGCCCAAGGTCGCCACCGCCGTATGCCTCGAATCCCAAGCAGAAGGGACTAATTTACCATTTTTGTCTTCAAATTCGCTATATCCGAGCGTATAGGCGAGGATTCCATAAAAACGTTTATACAATCGTTGCTGAAATAAAAACTCCACGCCATATGTCCTGCCGCTTGATTTTGATATAGCAGGTTCATTGCCCACTACCCCAAAATCGCCGCCCAAATTAGCCAGAGTAACTTGTTCACGCAGCAAAAATGGATAGTTAGCATATTTTTTAAAATAGCCCTCAAGACTTATTTTTGAATCCATTTTAGTATTGTATTCAAAACCACCCACTAAATGCGAATTTCTTATATATTTTAAATTATTTTTATTAATAAAATCATTATTTTGTTTAAAACCCAAACTTGGATATGGTGGCATTTGGTAAAAAATCCCTGTATTAAGATTGAAAGCCAACTGAGAAGTCAAAGCATATGATAGCGAAAAACGAGGGCTTAATTGGTTGAGTGGATTGCGCATCGAGGCATTATAATTATTGCCATCTGCCCTTGCGCCGAGCGATAAAACCAAGCGGTCTTTATCCAATTTTCGGCTAATTTGAGCAAAACCCCCGTATTTATGAATATTAAAAGCCGAATTATAATTAATCGTAATCACACTATCCAATAGCCTTCTTGACTGAAAAGTAGAATTATTATATTTTACAAATTCATAACTCAAGCCATATAAAAATTTCCAGGAGCCAATGCGGGTACTGCGCTCAGCCCGTAGTTTATTTTCTATTTCTTGCGATTTATAATCGAATATTTTAGGCTTTTTATCATCATTATCTTTGTATTTATAGGCTTCATTATTAAGCATATTGCGGCTGGCGACGAAAGTCCAATAGCCTGTTTTATCAAAATGTTTCCATGATATACCGTTTGTATAATTCCATTGCGGCGACACAGGGATTTGGTCTAAATCATAAGAATTTTTTTCGCTTGTTCTATTGGCAGTATCTAAGGTAAACTTGTCAATTGCGCCCAAAAACACATAGCTAATTTCATTTTTATCATCTATTTTATGTTTAATTTTCAATTGTGCATCATTATATGTCGGTAAAAATGGCAATCCAAATGCTTTAAACAAAAGTTTAAGGTAAGAACGGCGGGCTGAAAGCAAAAAAGTGGTCTTTGTACTAAGGGGTCCTTCTGCTGTCAAACCAAAATCACTTGTGCCGACTGTACCCGTATATCGCCATTTATCACTCGCACCTTCCCGCATACGAAAATTAAAAACGGAACTCAACGAATTGCCGCGATTGGCAGGAAACGCGCCACTGAAAAAATCCACCTCCTTCAAAAAAGTTACATTTATCATACCCACAGGACCACCACTTGCCCCTTGCGTAGCGAAGTGATTGATATTCGGCACCTCAATATCATCAAGGTAAAAACGGTTTTCGTTGGGCGCGCCACCTCTGATAATCAAATCATTACGGAAAGTAGGCAACGCCGTTACACCCGGCAATGATTGGATTACTTTTGATATATCCCGATTACCGCCAGGGTTTCGGGCAATTTCCGTTACGCCAATCGTGCGTAAAGAAACGGGACTCTCCTCTGTTTTTCGGAAAGGCGAGGCTTTTACTACCACCTCTTGTAAGCCCGCCGTTGCCTCTTCCATATCAAAATTCAGTTCGGTAGGCTTGGCGTTGGTCACTTGTATTTCAAAGAGTTCAATATCCTTAAAACCCACAAATGTCACCTTGATATTGTAGAGCTTGGGTTCTAAACCTGTGATTTCGTAGTTCCCATTGTCGTCCGTTTGCGCCCCTTTTTGCGTGCCGACTACTTGCACTGTGGCAAAAGGCAGGGGTTCATTGTTCAATTTGTTAGCAATACGCCCTTTGATAATGCCCGTTTGGGCAAAAATACTGAGGGGGGTGAGTAGCATAAAAATAGTTACGCCTATTCGGTTTAGGTTAAATAAATTAGACATACAGTTATTGAGTGATTTCATTATGAGATAAATTTAATTTGATTATCCAAAATATTTACACATCAAAAAGTCCAAATCTTCCTTTTTCTCATGGTCGTAAATATGCCGATGGAAAATATCGAGCTTTTCAAGAAGGTAAGACAAAATCATTTTTTCTTCATTAGATAGATTGCCACTCACTATGGTAGATACTTTCGACATTTCTTTAAACAATTGAAATATTTCGATTTTACCCCCCTCAGTAATTGTGATGATTTGGCTGCGTTTGTCAGTAGGGTCGTTGGTTTGGGTAATGAAATTATAGCTTATCAAGCGGCGGATAATTTCCATCCCTGTTGTTTTTTCATGCACATTCCTTGAAATAAGCTCCGATTTGGTCATATTGCCATAGTTCATCAGCATTGCCAAATAGGTAAATTCGTCAATGGTTTGCACTTGGCTGTTTTCAAAAACCTTTTTAGAATAGTTTTTCACATAGCGAAAGAGCGTACCAATCAAAATGCTCAGATTGACATCCTTTTCATTGTCCTGCGAATTTTTCAAGGCTTTATCACCTTCTCTAATACTTTTTCCTACTAAAAAACTCTGAAACATCCAATCATTGAACCCTGCCACGCTCAAGGTGTTTGGGTCGGCTTGGTCTTTTTCGTAAGCCTCAATTTTATCAATAAAAAATTTTATTAAATCATATCTTGTCATAATAAGTAGGTAAATATAAATAATCGACAATTCTATTTTTTATAATATACTAATAATCATCACAGTACAAGTCGTACATCGTACATTTATTATCGTACATCTACTTAGTTCTACTTTGGCACTCTAAAAATCCCGAAGGGTAGGCTGTCCAAACTAAGATAAAAGTTCTTTCATTTTTCGATAATTTAAATGCCATTAAATATATGATAATCAATAAGTTATGACAACTA
>JAYVKQ010000101.1:0-4863 GCA_043768285.1 Saprospiraceae bacterium
CAAGGAAACGCAAATTGTTTCTTATGACAATCAACAAAAATGTTGCAGTCAATTAATAACAAAATGCCCTGTTAAATTGGTAACAGTTAGTGTGTTAAACGGTACTTTGGGCAATGTAACTTTTGCAGGTACAACAGCAGGTTTATATACAGGCTTAACGGCTTCAACTTTGACAACGGCTAATTTTGCAGCATCATCAAGCCCAACAGGGGGTATTGATATGACAACTTGCCCAATTTCTGCGAATAATGGTAATCCTGTTTATATCAACTATGTGATTTACTTTACAGATGGAACAAAGTGCGAGAAAAAAGATACCTTGAAATGTTCTATCGTACAAAATGATTGCATTATCAATGCGTGTATGGGTTACTCAGCCGTCGGTTTGACAGCTAATTTCAACGCCACAGGCACAACCAGCAATCAACCCATCGTGATGTATGTATGGAACTTTGGCGACGGTCAATATGGCACTTCAACAACGCCGATGATTGCCCACACGTACGCTGCCAATGGTACATACAAAGTGTGCGTAACGGTTCATACCTTATATAATGGTACTATCTGCGGCTGCATAAAGGAAATTTGCAAAGAAATCAAGGTCGCACAAGGCGCAACTTCTACGGCATCCTGCACTTCTGGTTTATCGAATAATGGCACTGTGGTTGGTGAAATAGGAAAAATTGTCGCTTCACCCAACCCAATGACTGACCAAGTGCATATCACCTTAGAAAATGCAACAGATATTATCTCTGAACTTGGCGCAGAAGTAAGATTGATGAACCTACAAGGTCAAGTTGTTTTCTCTAAAAAATTAGGGATTGGCGAGAAAGACCTTGACATTCAAGCGGTTACGCTTCCTGTGGGCTTGTATGTGGTGGCTTTATTGAAAGATGGGGAGGTGCTTAGTACGGTTAAGTTGGTTAAGAATTGATAGGGGAGTAGTTTTAGTATTAAAAAAAGTCCTTAATCGTGAGTAGCGATTAAGGGCTTTTTTTATAAAAAATTGGGAGAGAGTATCGCATATAGTCTGTCATTGCGAGCGGAGCGAAGCAATCTGTGGCACTACCCGAAATACCAAAATGTATAACCTTACGAAAAGTGCCACAGATCGCTTCGCTGCGCTCGCAATGACAGCTTTTTTCGCTCGAAATAACAGCTTACTATTCAATTTTTTCAATTGCCAAGAGTGCCGCTTCTCTTTCTGCAAATTCTTTTTCAGACATCCAATTGTCAAACCAACGCGCCGCCAAATCTTGCCAATGAGGATTTTCATTATTGATTAAAGCCTCTTTCTTTGCTCTCGACCCGCCTTTTATTTGTTTTTCTCTGGCTATTGCTAATTCAATATGCGTAAAATGCTCAAAATAGACCAATTTCTCTACATTATAGCGTGCCGTAAAACTCTTAGGAAAAACATGCTGCCTATGCTGCCAAACCCGTATTTCAAGGTCACGGGTAACGCCTGTATATAAAACAGTATTGTTCTTATTGGTGAGTATATAGACGTAAAAGTTGTAGTTCCACATAGTCGTTTCGTTTGGTTAAAGAATTGTTTTTGACGTTTTTATAACTTCAAAATGAGCATGTTTATTGTTTTACGTAACAAAATTAACTGTCATTGCGAGCCCATAACTGTTATTGCGAGCGTAGCGAAGCAATCTGTGGCACTACCCGAAATACCAAAACGTATAACCTTTACGAATAATGCCACAGATTGCTTCGCTGCGCTCGCAATGACAGCTCTTTTTCGCTCGCAATGACAGCTTTTTTTGAAAAATACTGAGGGGGTCATAATCCCGATAAAACCTCTTGAACCATACCCAAAAACTTTTGAAACTGCACATGCTGAGGGGCATCGCGCACCAATTCAAGCCACAAGGCTTCGGCTTGTTTGAAATAGGTTTTGGCTTTCGTTTTATCTTTTAGCTTATCCCGACTAAACTGACCTAAATTAGCATAGGAAACCGCCAAACCGTTTTTGAAATCTACATTATTTGGGTAGGCGGCATAAAGTTCTTCTAATAGTTCTTTGTCATTCCGGAAGAAACTCAACGCCTTGTCCAAATTGCCTAAACTACTGTGCGTATTTCCTAATTGTTGGTAAGAAACCGCCAAACCGTTTTTTAAATCTACATTATTTGGGTAGGTGGTATAGAGTTCTTTTTCTAAACGACTGTATTCTTCAAAAAATCCCAAAGCCTTGTCCAAACCGCTCTGCGTTGAACCCATTCTTTCGTAGGAAATCGCCAACCCGTTTTTGAAATCTACATTATTTGGGTAGGCGACATAGAGTTCTTTTTCTAAACGATTGTATTCTTCAAAATAGCCCAAAGCCTTGTCCAAATTGCCCAAACTGCTGTGCGTTGCGCCCAATTTTTCGTAGGAAATCGCCAAATTGTTTTTGAAATCCACATTATTGGGGTATGAGGCATAGAGTTCTTTTCCTAAACGATTATATTCTTCAAAAAATCCTAAAGCCTTGTCTAAATTGCTCAAGCTACTGTGCGTTTCGCCTAATCTTGAGTAGGAAATCGCCAAGCCGTTTTTGAAATCCACATTATTGGGGTAGGAGGCATAGAGTTCTTTTTCCAATCGGTTATACTCTTCAAAAAAGCCCAAAGCCTTGTTCAAATTGCCCAAACTGCTGTGCGTTCGCCCCAATTTTTCGTACGAAATCGCCAACCCGTTTTTGAAAGACACATTATTGGGGTAGTCGGCATAAAGTTCTTTTTCTAAACGATTGTATCCTTCAAAAAAGCCCAAAGCCTTATCCAAATTGCCAAAACTGCTGTGCGTATCGCCCAATTTATTGTAGGAAATCGCCAACCCGTTTTTGAAAGATACATTATTGAAGTAGGCGGTATAGAGTTCTTTTTCTAAACGATTGAATTCTTCAAAAAAAACCAAAGCCTTATCTAAATTGCCTAAACTTCTGTGCGAATTTCCTAATTGTTGGTAAGAAACTGCCAAACCGTTTTTGAAATCCACATCATTGGGAAAGGTGGTATAGAGTTCTTTGAATAATTTATTTTGTTCTTCAAAGAATTCCAAAGCCTTGCCCAAATTGCCCAAACTGCTGTGTGTTCTTCCAAGCCGTTCATAAGCAACTGACATTCTTTGTTTGAAATTTATATGGTTTTTACTGAGAGGTTCTGAAATCTCTAAATATTTCATGTAACTAAACATTGCTTTATCCAAATTGCCAATCGTAGTATAAAGGTCGCCTAACTTTTCATAAGCCAAAGCAATATGCCAATCTTCTGCTTTTGGATGTGCGATGAGTTTGGGATAATAAACAAAAGCAGAATCGTATTGGTGATTTTCTTTAAAAAAATCGGCAAAATCGTACAATGTTTGTGCATCATCAGCATAACGCAAGGATTGCCGATAACAAAAAGCGGTAGAATCTATCCGCTTAGGGTCGGCATAATCAAGGGCTTTGGCTTGTGCTTTGATGCGAAACTCGGTGGCTTTTACGTCCAAAAGGCTGTCGTTACGTGCCAAACGTTTTGTCAAACGGCTTTGTTCTATGAGCAAAGCATCGCCTTCGGAGGTCATTTCTTTATCGTTCATCACAAATTGCACTTCCCGAATTTTGCCATCATCAAATAAGGCTTTTGCCTTGCGCAAGCGTTCCGAGTTGATAGGCGTTTTCTCAAAAGTCTCTGCCAAACGAAGGACATCCTCTTTGAATTGTTTTTCCATTTTTTGAACAGAATCCAATTCAGTTTCGATGCCTTTCAATTCGTTGAGGCAAGTGGTAATATACTTTTCGGGCAAAGTATCCTTACGTTGTTCTGCACATTGTTTAGTTTTTGCCTTTTGTTTTTGCGTCAATGCGTTAATACTGTTTGTTAATTGAGCATATTCGGGCGATTTGCCAAATATCTGCGTCACGTTCAAGCTATTGCCCGAACCTGTGACAATTACACCAACTTTAGCACCGTCTTTGACTTCAACTGTGCAAAAACGGTAACAGCAAGCATCAGAATAGCCGCCATACTGAGAGGGTATTTCCTATGAATTTTCATGTTTCAAAAATCTTGTTTAAGGTCAATTTTATTAGAATCTCCTGTTATGATAGCACCTACTTTACCACCTTTCTCCACTGTAATATTAGATTGGTTTTTTACTGAACTTGGGTTAGATATAGCCTTTTCAACCGTTTTCTGCGGTGTTTTTACTACGAGCGTATCTATTTTCTTTGGCTCAACAGGCGGTGCAACGCTTTCTTTTTTGTCTTCTTTTGAAAAAAAATCTTTCAAAGAATAGCCCGATATTTGAGCGATACTCGCAATCAAACCGATAGCTGCGATGAGTACAGCACCGATTTTGAGCCATTTATGGCGTTCCAATACTGAGGGGGTATTGGCTACGTTGGGCGAATTTACAGCCACTATATCATCAGGCAATTGCTCAATGAGATGCAACACCGCCGCATTGATTTTATTGTGCTCAATACTGAGGGGGTCATAGCCTTCCGTGTTGGCGTGTTTTTGCCGTTCATATTCTGCAAAACGGGCAGAGGTGTGAAGGACTTGTGCGTGGAGGTCTTTATCTGAAGCGGTGAGAGGCTTGAGTTGTGCAATAAGTTCTGCCGTTTTTCCTTCGGCAAGGAGATTTTGGAGTGCTTGTTTCATTGTTGTCCTTTTTTAGATATTCAAGAGGACAAATATAGGGTTTTGCGTTTATGTGTATTGTTTTTTTTAATGGGGGTATAACAAATTTACCATTAAGGGGTGAAATAGCTTTCACAAAGTTTCTACCCACAAGTTAAAAAAAGAAAAAAAGCTGTCATTGCGAGCGGAGCGAAGCAATCTGTGGCAATTACCACAAAAACCCTTTAGTAAATAAATGTTC